>JACPYF010000007.1 GCA_016196195.1 Candidatus Saccharimonadota bacterium
TTATAAGAGAAAAAGATCTAAAACTAATTGCCATCAGCGGAACGCACGGCAAAACGACTACAACAGCAATGACCGTTTGGTTGTTTCATCAATTAGGATTGCCTGTTAGTTATTCGATAGGCACATCGATAAGCTTTGGGCCCAGTGGTGCCTTTGATAAATCTAGTGAATATTTCGTTTATGAATGCGACGAGTTTGACAGGAATTTCCTGAATTTTCATCCGTTCATCAGCCTGATAGCATCGCAAAGCTATGACCATAGCGATACGTACCCAACCCAGGCGGATTATGACGAAGCTTTCGAGCAGTTTAAATCACAAAGCCAGACTGTAGTTTCGTGGGAGGAAATATCTACTGACGGAATTTCACTTGCTGGCGAGCATAACCGCAGTAACGGCGCTCTGGCCATAGCCGCAATGCAAAAAATAACAGATGAGTCGCGCGAAAAACTAGTTGAATTACTAAACAAATTTCCTGGAACTAGTAGGCGATTTGAAAAGCTAGCCGATAATCTATACAGCGATTACGCACATCACCCCGAGGAGATTGAGGCAACTCTGCAACTGGCTCATGAACTTTCCAGTAATGTCGTTGTGGTTTATCAACCACACCAAAATATACGACAACACCAGCTTTCATATGACAATTGTTTTGATGGTGCCGAAAGGATTTACTGGTTACCAACATACCTCAGCCGAGAAGACCCCAATCTAAACATACTATCGCCGCAACAACTGGCAAAAGATTTACCTGGTGAAAAGGTTGTTTTTAGCAATTTGAACGTAGAACTAAAAAGCGCTATTCAGGCAGAGCTGGACGAGGGCAAATTGGTTGTGTTGATGGGAGCTGGATCGATAGATGGTTGGGCTAGAGACCAATTTACTTCTTCTTCGACAGACTAGATATGTCCTGATACTGCGATAACTTGATATCGCTGCGCTTTTTGATCTCGCCTAGTAGTCGCTTTTTGAACTCTGTCGTTAATGCAAATTGATCACCTGGCTGAGTTTTGCCAGAAACTCTCACCTCTAGCGCTTGGTCGCTAAATGCTCCTAGATTAAACAGCGTTGGCGGCTCTATGATTTTCTTTTTCCACTCTTCCTCTTTTGATAATTTCGACCCAACCCCTTCTATCACTGCTCTCAGCTCGTCTATGTCAGTTTCCGGGTCGACAGATAGCGTAAAGTAAACCTTGGAATAGCCAAGCGTTTTGTTAATCACGTGGAAGACGTTACCGTTTGCAATGTAGTGAACGTTACCGGCATCGTCACGTATGACTGTGCTGCGAAGTGTTATATGCTCTACCTTGCCAACCGCCCCATCAACCTCAACCTCGTCACCCACCCGAAATTGATTTTCGATTATGATAAATGCTCCTGAAATAAAATCTCGGATAACAGATTGGGCACCAAATCCAATGATAGCACCTAGTACGCTAGCACTTGCGAGTATTGGTACCAAGTTAACTTGCGGAAAGATTATGGTAAATATTGCCAGTCCGGCTCCAAATATAACAATGATCTTCCATATAACAACGGAAACGCTAATGACAGTGTCTTGTCGTTTTTTGACATCAACAATAGACTGGTTGGCGCGGACGAAATGCCTACCGTGCACGATGCGTCTGATGCTCGATTTGATAATCAGATTACCGATGTATATCGCGAGGATAGAGGTAATAATAATGCTGACTATTGGTATCCAGTGAGTTGATAACCAATTGGCCTGTTCTCGAAGTTCAAGTATAACCATATGCTTTATGATAACCCAGGTTTAGCCTAAGGGCTAGAGCCGTCGCTAGGTGCTGTTTGTTCGCTAGTTATTCCCAGCGCGGCATCGTCCAATAGATTCTCGCTGTATGTTCCATACTGCTGAGAATTTTTTGCTTCGCGGTCATATTTGCTCAAGAAGTCTTTGATTACCTCGCTATTTATTTCACCGCTAGACGAAAAGTTTTGGTTTTTTCCGTCGTTGCTATGAATTTGTTTACGGGCGGACTCGTAGCCTGGCCGTGAAAGATCTAGCTTTGAAGTACCGCTAACAAAATAGAGCGTCATACTCATAGCAGTCAGAGCCAATGCGGCCAATATAGCTAAAAATATGCCGAACGGCAATCCAAATCGTCTAGCAAGCCTGCTAAAAGTGCGGGTAAACCAATTGTCGGGCTTATGTCCTGACGAGGCGTGCTTTATCTTGTGAGCAAGCTCTTTTCGTTTATGCGTAAAGTCGCTCATTGCCCAACCTCACTCTTGAGCTTGAGGACATTCACCCTGTACTCGCCCGTCAGGGTCGATAGGTTCGCTACGTCACTGGCTACATCCTGCCTCTGGCTCCTGGCGTCTTCTAGATAGCCGTAAAAGACAGCCGGCTTGTCTTTGCACTTTGTTTTGAGGGCTGAGCTGACTGAGTTGTCGTACTTTTCGTAATCGTCCTTGAAATTATCCAAAGCTTGCTGGAACTTGTTTGTGGTCCCGATCAATAGTGGTGCTGAATTGTTGTATTCGTTCGAAGTCGCTCGAATATTGAGAGGCGTCATGAGGCGTGATACTAATGTTTCATACGACTGGCCTCGATTGACACGAGTCGCAGCATCGTTGTGCTGGATTTTTTGCAAGACAGTCTGGGCTGATATACAGCTCTGTACGACAATGGCTTGTTTTTCTGGTGTCAGATCGGCAGACTGAGCAGATGCATTTTCAGCTAGAACAAATACTGATGCAATGGCTAATACGGTAACCGATAACTTCTTTAACATATACTTTTATTATACAGTGGCGCGCAGCTATATACCAGGTTATGGAGTAAGGCGATTGATGTCGCGGGGGAAGAGTGTAGCCTCTTTGACGTTGGACAAGCCAATGGTTTTTTCAACCAAACGATCGATTCCAAATCCACAGCCGCCGTGTTCTGGTAGACCGTACTTAAATGCCTGCAGATAGTACTTGAAACCTTCGTGCTCCACATCCAGGCCTGCTTCTTTCATTTGCTGAACCATCTTTTGGTAGTTATTTTCTCGCAGCGGAACGGTGGCAATCTCAAGTCCGCGAAAGAGTAAATCACCCCAGTAAACTGTTCCGTTTTCAGGATTTCGTTTGTGGTAGAATTTGGCTGCTGCTAGTGGAAAATCGGTCGCATAAACCAAGTCAGAGCCTAGTTCTTTACGAGCGTATTCGCAAATCCATTTTTCTTCGTCTGGTGTCAAATCTTTTTTGTCATCAACAGTATTTTTGGTAGCGGCTTCGTACATTTCATGTATTTTGGCGATTGTAAAGCGCGGTACTTTGCCGCCTTCCGGCAATTTGAGGTCTGGTGCATTTAGACTCTTTAGGTCGTCGGCGTGATCTTTGTAGATTTTATCTAGGACGTTTATTGTCATATCACCTACTGTATCTAGCACCTCGTCGTGACCGCTGACAAAACCCATCTCGATATCTAGCATCATAACTTCACTCATATGGCGAGTGGTCGCACTAGGTTCGGCACGGTATGCAGCGGCTATCTCAAAGACACGCTCGTACGCACCAACCATGATCTGTTTGTAAAATTGCGGGCTTTGCGCCAAGGTCGCAGTTTTATCGAAATAATCTAGTTTGAATACTTCGGCGCCACCTTCAGTTGCTTCTGCTAGCAACTTTGGTGTTTGTATTTCGACGAATTCATTTTTGGTTAAATAATCGCGGATACTAGCGAGGATGCTAGCACGAATTTTAAATATTTTTTGCTCTTGCAGATTGCGAACGTTTAGTACGCGATATTCAAAAAGTGTGTCTAGGTTTTCAGATTTGTGCGAGATTGGTTTGTCGATTTCGATTGGCGGTTCATCCGTCACGGGCACTTGGACATCCACAACGACGTCGTGGAGCTCAACACCGCCTGGAGCGCGTTCGTCCGCTATCACTTTGCCAGTTAGACTCATGACAGTTCCTATCTGCAGGCCACGTAGCTTTTCAATCTCGGCTTTTTCCTTTATCAGGCTTTGCACTACACCACTACGATCACGAAGCGTAATAAAGTTTAGACCACCGAGCAAGCGTTTTTTGTGCAACCAACCACTAACGGTAACCGTCTGGTCAGTTTTATCTTTTAATTCTCGTACTAATATTCTGCTCATACGTCTACTCTGCCTTCTGGTTGATTATTGTCTTTTTGATTTCGTGCGGCAACTTCTCGTAAATCCTCGTGCGTATCAAACTCGTCATTTATTTTGCGTCCTATCAACGCCTCTGTCACATCTTCTAAACTCAAAATACCGACTGTTTCCTGAAATTCATTTACTACTATAAACAGATGGTGGTGAGTTCGCAAGAAAGCAGCCAAGGCATGCTCGAGAGTTTGGTCTTGGTTGATGTAGAAAACTCGTGACTCCATAGCTTTTTCTACAGTGACAGATTTTTTACTATCGATTGTCAGCAGATCCTGCACATACAAAATACCAACGACGTGATCTATGTCACGATGTATAACGGGTATACGACTATGTCCGGTTTTGTGTAGATCGTCCAGAACCAGTGGACCTAGCAACTCTTTTTTATCTATAGTCTGCACGGCTGATTTTGGGGTCATGACGTCTTTAACCGGTTTTTGCTTAAAGCCTAATGCACTCGTCAATAAACCTTTTTCATCTTTGCTTAAAACCTCTTGACTGTTGTCGATCAGATGCACTAGCTCTTCTTTTGAATGCAGAACGAAGTCACCCGCGGGCTGCAAGTTCGGGGTGCGCAGGTATTTTAGGCCTGGACCTAATTTTTCTACAGCAGATAATATTTTGAGCTCGTATTTGCTATATACTTTTTGAACCAGGTTCACGACAAAGCCCAGGCGCGCAATGACATTGGCCAGTAGCAATAAGGCCACGCTGGTCAGTAGGCCAATAAACCAACCCAATTCCCATACTGTGAATATTACAAGTATTACAACCAGAACAGTGTCTTTGATATAGCGTAGTGTCGCTAGGTCAGTTATCGCCTTTTCTTTTCTCAGGTTTAGCTTTGCCTCTTCATCCCTGTTTTTGGCGCGACGTTTTAGTTCATAAGTAGTCAGCCCACTTTGATTTATGCGCACGGCACGCAGGGCGACAATTAGAAAAAATAATAATGCCTCTACAGCTAAAAAGATTGATACTTCCGTATTCATTCAATATATTATAGCTCATTTTAGTGGTATTATGGTAGATAGTTTAAGGAGGAAGTATGGATAGAACTCGATGGATTATATTTGCTGTCATCTGCTTTGTACTGCTAGGCGGTTTGGTGCTAAACAAAAAGAGTAGTGACATAAATGTTGATAAAATGGACCCTGCCAAGGTCGTGACCTCGGACAGCAAGAATACACAGATACCAGATCATATATTTGGAACTACTTCTAAAAAAGTTGTGATGATCGAATATGGTGATTTCCAATGCCCGGCTTGCGGCAACCTATACCCTTCCTTACATCCTCTGAAGGAAAAGTACAAAGACCAGTTGACTTTTATCTTTCGGAACTTTCCGCTAACTAGCATTCATCCAAACGCACTGGCGGCATCAACCGCTGCCGAGGCTGCTGGCTTGCAGGATAAATGGTGGGAGTATCATGACAAGCTATACGAAAATCAGGACGCCTGGTCAAGTGCAGATACCGACAAGAGAACTGACATATTTGTAGCATACGCCAAAGACTTGGGGCTAGATACAGCTCAGTTTAAAAAAGATCTAGAGAATACCAAAATTTCAGACAAAATTGATCGAGATCAGGCTTTGGGCAAAAAGATTGGTGCTACCTCTACTCCGACACTCGTATTGGACGGAAAGACTTTGAACCAAAACCAGTGGTCAACATCGCAAAAACTAGAGGAAACTATTGTTAACGCCATAAAAGCTAGTGGCCAAACGCTACCTCAATAATTAATAAATAGAATCAAAAAACCCCGCGAATGGCGGGGTTTATTCTTTAGTGTGCAATATACATTTGCCACTGCGCCGGCTCAACGACCACTTGGATCTTTTGTGCGCGGCTCGGTACTTTATTGATGTCAATTGGCATCTGTTAAAGCTCCTTTGTGTTATGTGCCCGTTTCCGCCATATTCGACCTAGTTGCACCTGGGTCTTATGTAAGTTTGGCGCGAAACGCAGATTTAAGACTAACACAAATCAAATTAGCTAGTCAAACATTTTCTGCTATATTTTAGAAGATTTTGCGCTTTCGCCCCAGTATATAGACGGTCAGAGGCAATAAAATAGAAAGTGCGATAACTACAGGAAAGAGCCAGGACTCTTTTTGAAATGGTAACGGGACATTGATGCCAAAAAGTCCGTATAGAACATTTGGCAATGTGATCATCACTGTTGCAGCAGTTAGTATTTTCATAGAACGGTTTAGGTTGTTGCCCGCTATAGTTGCATGAGCGTCACGAATGCTACCGATAGATTTTATATAGCTACGGCATGCCTCTATAGACTGCTCGGTTGCTAATGTTAAGTCCTCTACTATGTCTTCGTCTTGCTCGTACAAGTTAATGTGCTTGCCGACTAGTAGCCTATGTAGCATTGCTGACATAGGCTGCAAACCTGACAAGAAATCATTTAGCTCGTCTTCGATGGTCACAAAGTCAATAAAATCTTGGTTGACTACATCGTGTGTGCGGAGTCTAGTGCGAATACCCTTTATACGCTTACCAATGTTGTTTATATATACACTGTACTGGTCGACAATCTGGCCTAGTAGTTGCAAAAACAGTTTGTTCTTTTGTGTAGTCGAGAAGTTCACCTTACCGCTAGTAAATTGCTGCAGGCGTGGTGTTGAGTGCATAGAGATCGTGATTATAGCTTTGGGGCTGAGTATCAATAGTAAAGGAGATGTTGAGAGATCCAGGTTGTCTTCGGCATGGGCGTAGCGTAGGAATACATACAATACATCGCCCTCCCTCTCGATACGCGGCATTTCCTCTACATCCAGTGCATCGCTCAGGTGCCCAGCGTCTAGGTGGAACTTGGCAACTAGATTGTCCAGCTCTTCGGCAGTAGGATGCTCAACACAAACCCAAGCACCAGCACGGTGCTTCTGCAATGTGAGCAAATCACCAGAACGTACGTCTTTGTAAAAATAGGAAATCATATCACAAGCATTATAGCAGCTGGGTGTGGCCTGGTACTAGATGTTTATTATGCTACGCCGGGCGCTACGTCAGAGGAGCCGTGTTGTAGCTCTTTTTCACGAATGAACAGTGCGAAGATAAAGGCTACTAACATTAAACTAGAGGCAAAGTAGAAGATAGAACGAAGATTGTCGCTAAAGGCGTACTTGACGTCGTGGTTAAAATCTTTTTGCTTGGCGTAGAAGTCGGTTTTGACTTTGCTAAATTGAGTTTCAATCTTTTGATCAGCTGCGGCTTGCGCCTTGGTCTTGAAAGCGTCTGGCAATTGGCTATTGGTTATCTGAGCACTGGCGCTAGCTTTGGCTTTTTGTTCGGCCTTGGCTAGCCCTGCATTCAAGCCGTCATTTATCTTTTTCTTTGTGTCGTGTGTATTTAGATTTAGTGCAGTATCAGCATCTGCCTTTGATAGATCGAAGTTCTTTGACTGAGACGATTGTGGTTGCTGAGCCAGAAACTCTATATATGGGATCTTCTGGATATTACCCAGGCTAGCGGCGACTCCGGCAGTTAGAATGCCACCGAATACAGCCACGCCCACGGTCGAACCTAGATTACGAAATAGCTGAGTTGCGGCCGTTACGGTACCTAGATCTTTTTGACCAAATTCATTTTGCACAGCCAGGTTTAGCGTAGGCATCAAAGCGCCTAGGCCAACGCCCGTGAGTGCCATGATAAAGATCTCTTGCAAGAATCCACTAGTCGGCGATAGGAAACTAAGCGAGAATATACCAATACCGGCTATCAACAGCCCGGCCTGCATGATCAATTTGTAATGACCCGTGCGCTGCATGATTTGACCACTAGCAGCTGCTGATACAACCAAGCCAAATACCATTGGAATGATCATCAACCCTGCGGTTGATGGTGAAACTCCAAATACTTGCTGGTTGAACTGCGTGATATACAAAATCGCGCCCAAGAAAGCTGCTCCGTTTAAAACAGAAATAATCATAAACAAACTAAAGTTGCGGTTTTTAAAGAATTCTAGACTCATGATTGGCTCGCGACTACGCTTCTCTACCCATATAAATAGCCCAGTTGCAATAACCGTGACTGACAGAAGTGCTACGCGAACTGCGGCTAAACTCCAGCCAGAACTGTCCATGAAGCCAGCAAACACTTTGTCGGTATTGTCCGCAGCTAGAATAATTGTTGCTAATGCAATCGACAGTAGCCCCGCACCGGCGTAATCAATATGCGGCTTTGTCTCGTGTTTAATCTTGGGTAGAAATATCGCAATTATTATAAATACAATAATACCGATCGGGACGTTGATCCACAGTGTCCATCGCCAGTTAGTTATAAAGCCAGCGATATTGTGTGGTTCAGTGAGGTAGCCGCCCAGTAGCGGACCTACAACCGAAGCAATACCAAAAACACCACCGAAAACACCTTGCCAGCGGCCTCTTTCACGAGGTACGAACAAGTCACCGATCACAGCGAATGCGTTAGCCGTGATGATACCGCCGCCTATACCCTGCATTGCTCGCCAAAATATTAGTTGTTCAATGCTGCCAGACGCACCACTAAAGAAACTAGCTATTGTAAATATAGTAATACCGGTCAAAAGGACAAGACGACGGCCAAACATGTCAGAAAACTTACCAGCAATCGGCGTAGAGATTGTGCTAGTCAGTAGGTATGCAGTGATAATCCAACTTAGACTAGAAAAGCTGTTGAACTCTTCGACAATTTTGCCCAATGCGGTTGTAATAATCAATTGATCGAGTGCAAATAGGAATAGCGCCGACATGACGGCGACCATGACAATTACTTTTTGTCTTTGTGGAATATTATGTAACATTCTAGTTTATTTAGCCTTTTGGTTCTGCATTTTCGATTTAATGTGGCTGATTTGTGTATCTATTTTTTCGACAATATCGTTAAATGCCTTCTCGTTACACAAACCTACAAACTGCGGCTTGTGAGCCGGTCCAACTATGACGATTTTGTCACCAGGCTCAACACCAAGTCTCTTTCTAGCATCTACAGGAATAACAATTTGCCCCTTTGGACCAACCGTAGCAACTCCGTATAGGGTGTGATTACTTTGGTCAATACTCATATAATCAACTTTCTTTTAAGTTATACTTGTATAACATGTTATACCTAGCACGATGTCCGGGTCAATACCTTTTTTGTAAAAATTGCTATATAATACCTGCATATGAGTGGAACTAAAATTGCAATTATCGAAGATGACGGCGTAATCCGTCAGATGTATAGAATGAAGTTCGAGGGCGAAGGCTTTGAGGTTGAAGTGGCCGAAAACGGTAAAGACGGAGTGGCGTTAGTCCAACACATGAAGCCTGACATCATACTACTAGATATGCATATGCCAGAAATGGATGGTGTAACTGCCCTAACCAAAATCCGAGCCGAAAAATGGGGCAAAGACATACCAGTCATCGTACTGACTAACCTTGGCGAAGAAGAGTCGCCGAAAAATCTGCGCGCGCTAGGCATCGATGGCTATATAGTAAAGGCCGATTTCACACCCAGACAGGTAGTCGCCCGAGTCAAGGACGCGCTGAGCGAATAACGTTGTCGAAAAGCGCAGCAATAGTTAGAGGGCCTACCCCGCCCACCTTTGGCGTAATGATCAGATCATCCCTGTCATAAACCGACTCATCCAAGTCACCACGAAATTCACCTGCCTCACTAGAAACACCTGCGTCGACTACAGCAGCACCTATCGGTATGATCTCACTTTTTATAAGGCCTGCGTGGCCAGTTGCAGTTACAATCACATCTGCATTTCTGAGGGTATTAGCTAGATCGTCACCCTCTTCGACTACGTCAACGTCATGACCAGCCTTGGTCCACAAATCATAAAGTGGACTGCCGACTAACCTGCCTCTGCCGACAATAACTATTTTCTTGCCCTTTAAATCTACATTGTATCCAGCCAACAGCCAGTCTATTGCCGTGGGCGTAGCCGGACTAAATTTAGCATCCCCACCCAGTCCATCGACGTCCTTTTCTGGATCGATACTTTTTACTATTTCGTCAGTCTGACTTGGGTCATCTAGCGGCAGTTGGACTATTATCCCATGCACATTTTTATCATTATTTAGTTCTTTTATTTTTTCTGTGACCTCACCCTGAGCCAATCTATATTCATCTACCTCAACTAGGATATCGATTCCGTATTCTTTCTTTAGCCTTACAAAAGTATCTGCCACAGGATCGCTCTTTGTGATGATTATCGCTAGTCGGGGTTCGACTTTATCGGCTTGTCGCAGAGCCCTAACCTGCTGCGCCTGACGAACTTTTATATATGATGCTAGCTCTGATCCATTTAGTATTTTCACGATATAAGTGATTATACTTGAAATACTGACATAAGTGCTATAATTACTGACAGATAATAAAGCATAAGGGTTCTGAACGCGAGGAGGGATAAACCAAAGTGCAAGACTATACATATACATCAACTAGCAGTGCATCATCGGGCGCAGGGTACGGGGAATTCATGGTTTTCATGGTAGTCTTCGTTGTAGCTTATTTAGTTTTTAGCTTTATACTATCTAAAGTATTTGCAAAAGCTGGCAAACCAGCATGGGCGGCATTTGTGCCTATATATAACGGCTGGGTAATGTTCGAAATGGGCGGCAAGCCAGGTTGGTGGATTCTTGCTGGATTAATACCATTCGTAGGCGGTCTCGTATCCTTCGTACTATACTTGATAGTATCGTTAGAAATAGCAAAGCGATTTGGCAAGAGCTCCCTGTTTGGCGTATTCGGCTTGTGGCTATTTTCACTAATAGGCTACACCATGCTGGCATTTGATAGCTCTACCTACCAGGGCGGTAGCGCTACACCAGCAAAAGCTAGCGCATCATCAGGCTCAGTTCCTGAGGCGCTAAAAGAAACTAAGAAGGATGACACTCCAAGTTCACCACCCTTAGTACAATAAGTTTATAAATACCAAAAAGGGCTCTTTAAACAGAGCTCTTTTTGATTGCGTCATCTACCGGAGAGTAGATGATTTTTTGTATTATCAGCCATAGCCCGTAGCCTAAGGCTACAAGTCCAACGATGTCACCTAGGCCACGCAATGCTCCACCGATGAAAGCGTCGGCGTTCAACCAACCTAATTGACCAAAAACATAGTTCCAATCGTGACGAGGCTGATTGCTAAATCCAACCAACGGTATCAATTGAGACCTAGCATCTGCCATATACATTCCGGCACTATTTGCTGCTAGCATAAACCAGATGCACCCAAAAATGAGTGCAAAGTAAGTGCGGCCCTTTAGGGCGGCTATTATTACCAGTAATGTAAACATTACTTCGCCTATCGACCCGGCTGCTGCAGTTATGATACTAGGAAAAAACGCAAAGGCCAGATGTGAAGCTTCGTGAACTCCAAACTCTATAAAGTATAGAAAACCTAGTATAAAATTTTGTGGACTGGATGGTGTAAAGAACAAGATTTGTATATATAGAAAGACAAAGAGCACCCAAAGCGGAATGTACAGCCATAACGATAAAGGTAGTTTTTGCTTGTTTGTGTTTTGCATGTTGATATCTAGCCCAAGTATAACAAAAAACCTCAAAAGAGGTTTTTATAAATTCATTGAGGGCCAGGAGGGACTCGAGTATTCTGCACCAGCGCAAGCTGCGAGCAGCGCGCATGTGGCCAAGCTTTTAAAACTCAAACTGCCAACAGGCAGTTTTCGCCCTACGGGTTCGAGTCTATTTGTCTTCTTATGAAAATAGCCAGATCAAATGATCTGACAATTTTCATGGAGGGCCAGGAGGGACTCGAACCCTCGACACCCTGCTTAAGAGGCAGGTGCTCTAACCAGCTGAGCTACTGGCCCACGTCTACGTTAATTACGCTTGATCGTTTTACTACGTAAAACTCCCCTGCTTCATTACGTCTCCTCTTTCGTGTCGCAAACAGCGTAAAAACAAGTGTTACGCTTGGTTTGCATCACGAGTGAATCGTAATAAAACAAATAATTAACAGATAAGACTATACCATATTTCAGGGGTAAATTACAGCTCTATAAAGATTTTTTCACTACCTGGCGTCGCACCACCGTATGCGGCAAACCTAAGCCACTCTACTTCTAGCCGTAGAACCACGTACTCGCCCGCGCTAATTTTTGCTATAGGTGGTAGATAATCTTTTTCTGTCCCATATATTTTTGCCATAGCTGCCATAGCTTCTCCGATGATATCTTGATCTTCTTCTACGCGAACAAGGCCTCGGGCTTGCAGGGTGCTGTTGTCATGTCGGTCATAGGCCACGGCACTGAACCGTGGGTGAGCTTTTAGGTTACGGACTTTTTTGGTATCTTGCTTTGACACCACATACCAATTTTTGACGGCTTTACCATAAACATATACAACCGCGCTATGCAGCACGCCATCTTGATCAGATGTAGATAGTGCAATAACTCTTTGTTTTGCTAGATATTCTAAGATTTTCTCTTCGTTCGTCATACGGGCACTATGGCAAAGTAGCCGATACTAACTCTGTCCAACCATTGACTGGATCTTGCCATTCCATTTTTACGACCGCGGTCTTTGCTGGCGTACCATAGTCTATTGCACCTAGATAAAAGCTGCCGACGCCACAGCCGCTACAATTGTAAGTAGTAAACTGAGATAGATTCTGTGTTGCATTTACTGTTCCATCTAGATAAACCGCCGCACGGATCAAAGCCGTAGCTACGTATCCTGTAGGGTAGTTTGTTTTGCTAAGGTAGAAGGATCCTTTTAGGGGAGTTTTTGCTTCAACTTCAATATGTCCATACTGACTATCTGCATTAATAGTTGTACCACCCAGGCCATTTCCGAGAGCCTCTTGCTGGAATCCGTTGCAGCCACCAGGTAGCGGGTCGGTATTGATTGAACTAATGTGATAGTTTATCTGAGTCATGCTGGGCCAAATACCGACTATGTCATTAATTTCTAGGCAGTACACTGTTCCGGCTGCAGCCCAGCCGTAACTAGAAGCATATATATAGTTATTTGCATAACTAGCCGGTACTGTACCAGCCGGTAGTTGTCCGAATTGAGGGTATACGCCTTCCTTTTTCTTGTATTCTTCAATTTTCGAACGAGCGCCGGTCAGGTAGCTTTGTATTTCATTTTCTTTTGAGTTAACGAAGATTGCATTTGCGCCGGTGTATGTGATCGTCACTAGTATACCTATAACAGCCATGACTACGAGCATCTCCACAAGAGTAAAGCCAGAGTTAAATTTATTCATAGTGAAAGCGCGCTTCATTTGTTGAGAATTATACAGTATGCATAAGCGGCATGCAAACAAGGAGAGGGCCACAGGATGGCGGACTTCGCCCTTTTCCGCTTTAACCATGCAATCGTGTCAGGATAGCGCTTCACTACGTTTCGCTTCTCCGCTCAATCTTTCTCGGAACAAGTTCCTGCGAGAGATTTCGCTACGACGAACCTCACGGTTCGAACTCGCTTGCAGCGAGTTAACCAATTTAAAA
>JACPYF010000006.1 GCA_016196195.1 Candidatus Saccharimonadota bacterium
CCCAGAGCGGGACAGACTTTAAGCTAAGTAACCACGGTGTTCCACACCTACGCGGCGGCAAACGCGGCGCACATATAGTAACCATTGTTGTCGATACACCGACAAAACTCAGCAAAAAACAAAAAGAATTGTTCGAGAGCCTGAGAGCCAGCAAAAAACACGGCTTGTTTAAGTAATAGTTTTCAGTTATGCTTAAGCTAATATGGACTGGTTGTTCTGGATATTGGTTTTCTTTGGCATCGGCTATGCTGTAGGAAAAAGCAAAAATTCGAGTGGTTCTGGATCTGATAGTCAAAGGATCCAAGGTCAACGCGAAGTCAGAGATTATTTAATATCTTTCATTTCATCTCAGCCAAATCTAATTAGCAAGAGCTTACTATTAAAAGAGTTGGGCGTTACGAGTGCAACAAAATCTGTTGCCGAAGAAGTTAAACCCAAGGCAGCTGTCGAACAAGTGGATGCAACTGGCAAGGCTTGGCGCGAGCAGTCACCTGATATTTACGAAGAAGAACGTAAAGTACCAGCTGAAAAAGTGGTCACACATACAAAAACCAAGCAGCAAAAAGATCTGCAAAATATCAACACAATATTGTACGTTGCTAGTTTTTTACTAGTGGCGGCAGCAGTATTATTTATAGGTACGGCTGTAGACGATAGTTTGAAATTTATTGGTACCTGGGTAGTTACAATAGGATTTTATTTATCCGGAATGATACTGCATGCTACCAGCAAAAGGCTACGCCCGGCGGCAATTGCATTTATAGGCACGGGACTGGCCCTTTTGCCTTTTGCCGGACTGGCAACAGATATATTCTTGCTGCACAACCCTACTATGAGCTGGTTTATAACGTCGATACTTGGCCTGGTATTTTATCTGTTTGCGACACTTCGACTGCAAAGTCAGGTACTGGCATATATCACACTTGGATTTGTATTTTCGATGACCTCTTCGTCTGTAGCAGTATTGCAGATGGGCTTTGTTTGGTACTTTATATTGATCATTCTGGTCGCTTCGGTCCTAAATATAATCGCCTTTCTAAAACCAAAACTACTACCTAGCGTATTCTTAAAACCAATCGACGATAGCGGTCAGCTGGCAGTACCGCTAGCCGTTTTTGGTAGTTGGTGGAACTATTCACAGGTTCCATTGTGGCAAAACGCGGTTGTATTAGCTGTAGCCTCACTGCATTATGGCGTAGCCGCACTAGCGCCAACAAAAGCCGAGTACCGCAAAGTATATGTATTTTTATCACGACTAGCAGCCAGCATCGCAGTAGTATTGTTCGTTTATGACACTAGTCATAAAGACCTGGCGCAGACAGGACTCGCCCTGACTGCAGTTGCAACTATTCAAATATTGATATCTGCAATCGTTGCCAAAAAGAACTCTAATTCTAGCGAGTTATTTTGGATGTGGAGCGGCATGGCAGCGCAGCTAGTTGCTATTACTTTTTGGGCTTTGTCTGACAATAGAGCAGAGATGACAGCTATGTCGTTAACTATCACGACAGCTACTAGTATTGCGTTAGCAGCTTGGCTAAGGCAGGCGCGATACGCAGTTGTTGCTGTACTAACAATTGCTGCACTGCCTTTGCAGGTTGGTAAAGATCTATTGCACCCGAATTTATCAGACGAAATAATTACTGGTATTTACATTGCCATTAGTGCGTTTGTAATGATACTGCGCAAATTCTGGGCTAGCTTGGGCGAAAGAAAAGATGTGGTGATATTGGCGTACGGCTTGTACCTAATAATAGCTGGCCTGCTAAGCTTTACTTTGCCAGAAAGTACATCGGCAGTTTATTTCTTGATAATATCGCTACTACTGACAGCTATGTCATACGTCGAAAAACAAGTATCTGTGCAGGCTATTGCAAACGCGATATTTTTGGTCGCAGTGTATATGTTTGTTGGTAATTTTGAACAAGACATGTCAAGGCGTTTGCTGGAAACATCTTGGATTGCAGCCGGAATTTTCTATCCTCTCAGAGTATTGTTATCACTTCGAAAAGATCACGTACGGGCGCAGGTTATGGGAGTTTACAGTGTAGCAATTCTGATGGCATCTGGCTTGGTATTTATTATTCCAAGCACATATGCAATCAACGCGTCCCTAACATTGATAGCCGCATCAGCATTAATAACCGCAGAGGGTTGGTTCTATAAACAGCATGAATATTATGAAATTGCGATCATAACCACAACACTAGCTTTACAGAGGATAGTTGCGGTAAATTATGACAATGTCGAGGTGCTGCTGTATGCGAACTGGTGGGCGGCCATCTTTTATGGCTTGGCTTGGTTACGCCGAAAGCGAAAAGAAAAACAAGTTACCCAGCTTTGGACAATTGTTAGTTTGTTTATTTTATTTGCATCGGCACTTAACTATATTTTACCGGACTCAACCGCGCTACATGCATCTCTGACATTGATATTTGCAGCAGTCATATTAGCGGTTGAGGGTTGGTCAACAAAACAGCATGGTTACTATGAGGCAGCAGCGATTACACTTACGGCTGCACTACAGAGAATAGTCGCACTGAACTTTTACAATGTGGAAACGCTACTGTATGCGAATTGGTGGGCAATAGTATTCTATGGTCTGGCCTGGCTGCGGCGCTTTAGAAAAGAGGCGATGCAGACTCAAACTTGGTCGTTCATTAGTTTGCTTGTACTTTTCGTTGCATCATTTTATTACATTTCATCAGACGATACTGCCCTGCACGCGTCGTTAACATTGATATTAGCTTCAGCTATATTGGCAGCTGAGGGCTGGTCTACGAAAAAACACGTATATTACGAAGGGGCGATCATCGTGTTAAATGCTGCCCTGCAAAGGATATTCTCGCTAAGCGGTGATTACGACTGGCTGGTATACACGCACTGGTGGGCGCTAGTGTTAGCCGTATTAGCTGGTTTACGTTATCTACTCAAAGACAAAGACAACGCTTTGCTATGGCTCATTGCATCGCTGTTTGCTCTAAGTGTACCTACAGGTTTGGCCGCATTAGGCGACCCTAGCAAGTATCAACTTGTGTTCCTAATCGAGCACGTTGCTTTGTTGGTGCTAGGCGGTTTGTTTAACTATCGTTTAGTAATTTTGTGGGGAGCCTCTGGTGTTGGTTTGGCAGTTTTATATTGGCTAAAAGATCAAACTTATATATTGTTAGGCCTGCTGGGTCTAGGTTTGATTGCCCTAGCTATCTGGAGATTACTAAGTAGTAAAGACAAATAGTAGCCTGGGGCTGTATAATATATCTATGAACATGAGCACTATCATTTTAGCGATTGCAATCATACTAGCGGTATTTGGATATTTCTCAAAAAAACGACTGGGCTTGCCATCGCTAGGGTTGGCTGCAGGCGCATTGATATCACAGCAATGGTCTAGTTATGTAACTGTATTTTTGCAGCAACAGGGAATACAGCTGATAGCTCCACCGCTGTCAAACGTCGTCATCACAGTCCTGATCATCTTGCCTGCAGTTTTGCTAATGAGTGTCAGCGGCAAAGAGCACGGCAAGGTTACGCGACTATTTGAGGCATTAGTGTTCGGCCTTTTGGCTGCTTCGTTGCTGGTGACGGCTCTGGGAACCAACAGTGACAAGATTTTGGTTTCAGTCGAGCAATACGCAAAGATCATCACAGTCGTAGCCTTGGTGACTGCCCTAGCAAATATCTTGCTAACCCACCGCCCACGCAAGAAGCCCCACTAAAAGCCCTAGACTTAACACCTTAAATTTGTTATAGTCTTATCTGTTATTCGCTTTTGTTGCTCTAACCAAATTTTTAAACCAAGCTTTAGCTGTTTGAAAATTTGAAAGGAACAATAACGTAAACGCCAAGAAATAAAATTTATTTTATTTCTGAAAGTTGTAGTGAATTGCGACGTGGACCAGTAGCTCAGTTGGTTAGAGCACCTGCCTTTTAAGCAGGGTGTCGTGAGTTCAAGTCTCACCTGGTCCTCCATGAAATTAGCCAGATCAAAGTATCTGGCTTTCTTCATGGATAATGCTTGTGTTTTCTCTGTTATTTGTTAAAATTTATACAGAGTAACCCACAAAAATGAATGAAACAAACAACCCTAACAATGCGGCTGGAGATGATCCTGCTAATCCGGCAAATCGAAGCGGCGGTACCAGGACTATACAGCCATTAGCTAGTGACACTAGCCAACCAACCACAGTCGTTAACGTCGGTACAAATTACCAGAACGATGAGGCAGATGATTCATCAGGATTCATCGACAAGCCGATCAGTATTAATCCACGGTATGATGGGCGAAAAAAACCAGTCCTAGATAAAGACGAGGGTAATAGTACAGGCTCAACCATCATAACTATGATAATAATTATTATAGGATTGTTTCAGTTCCTCGCAGGTATAGCCTCACTATTTCTTGAACACTACGAGCCGTATGGTTATTTCTTTATAGGCCTGCAGATACTTATAGGCCTCGGACTAATATTTAGAATCGAAACAGCTCGGAAAGTAATAGTTTTTCTCAATATAATTGTTATTGCTATATTTATCGCACTGTTACTACTCCTAGCTGTACTTCCCGCATCACAGCTACCTAGCGGAGCCGCTGTTAACAAGTGGGCTATTGCAACTCCGGGTATAGTAGTGGTGATTTACTTTATCATCGAAACCAAGATCATCAGCCTAAAAGCTGTAAAAAAAGTATTTAGATAAATACTAGTAGTTAAAATGCAGTCGCTATACTTCGATATGCAAAAAATAACTTTGTTCCTAAAACGTAGACAGCATAATTCAATATTTATTGTGGCCATTTCGCTTGGAATATTATTAGGAGTTGTCCTAGCGCTGCTTCCATCTACGCATATATTTTCGGGTGTCAGCTGGTCTTTGCTGACTACTATATTGTTAATAATTTGCTTTTGGAAAAGGTACACTTGGCTGATTTTTTTTGCTTTTATCTGCGGCGCATTGATAGGTCTCACTAGGTCGGTTCCTACGCAGCAACAACTGTCTGCGTACAGTGTTTTAGCGGGAAAGAGTGTTTCTATACAGGGGAAGATTGCTGACGATGTATCAATAGGCAAGCACGGAGAAAAGCAGGTTAAACTAACAAATATCAAGATTAATAATAAAAACATACCCGGTACTATCTGGTTGAGTACCGGCAGCAGTATGAATTTGAAAAGAAGTTTTGAGATGACGGCTACAGGAAAAATTAGCAAAGGTTTTGGCAGCTTTTCTGCTGCAATATATCGGGCAAATATTGTTAGCGTTGTTGATACGCACACCGATAAAGCTCGCGAGGTTCGTGATAGTTTCTCTGAAAATGTGCGAACTATTTTTGTTACGGGCTTGAGTCCTAGCATGACCCGGGCAGGATTGGTCTCTGGACTCAGCCTTGCTGCTTGGTACTATGGTCGCAGTGTCCATCCGCTAGTCTTACTGCCATTTGTAGCGGCAATAACAGTGATAATAAACCCTAGTTTTATGTGGGGGGACTTAGGCTGGTATCTATCATTTGCAGCGTTTGCCGGAGTTATGATACTAGCTCCACTGTTGCAGAATTATTTATTTGGTCCAAAAAAGCCAGGCGCATTGCGACAGATAATCGGCGAAACTATTTCGGCGCAGCTTGCAACCATGCCGATCATTGCATTTAGCTTCGGCACTATGGCTGTATTTGCACTACCTGCAAACTTGTTGGTTCTGCCGTTTGTACCCTTTGCTATGGCTCTAGTATTTATGACGGGACTCGCAGCAACATTTTTACCTGCCATCGCTGTTTTATTTGGCTATCCATCGCAGATATTGCTGGGATATATGACGTCCGTAGTTCAATTATTTGTTAACCTGCCCAACGCCAGCGTAGAAGTGTCTATCGGCGTAATCGGACTGATCATTTCTTACGCAGTTCTAGTGGGGCTGGCCATATTCCTTCAACTAAAAACCAAGCATGACTTTAGAAACGATAACTTGGTAGAGTAGAACAACAGATTGAGCATGATATAATATCGGTATATGTCAGGACATTCCAAATGGTCAACTATCAAACGCCAGAAAGGCGCAGCAGACGCAAAGCGCGGTGCTGTGTTTACAAAAATAGGTAACCAGATAGCGATTGCGGCACGCGGGGGCACAGATCCAACTACTAACTCAGCTCTAGCCATGGTCATAGAAAAAGCCAAGGCGGCTAATATGCCGAACGCAAACATCCAACGTAGCATTGATCGAGTAAAAGACAAAAGTGCAGCACAGTTAGAGGAGATAACCTACGAGGGCTATGGCCCTGGGGGTGTTGGCTTGATCATCGAAGCAGCGACAGATAACAAGAATAGAACTTTTCCCGAAATCAAAAACGTACTGACAAAAAATGGTGGACGAATAGCCGAACCCGGCAGTGTTGCATTTCAGTTCGATAGAAAAGGCGTGATAACGGTAGAGGGTAATGGTGAGGACAAACTGCTACAAGTTTTAGACGCCGGAGCCGAGGATGCTATAGAAGATGAAGGAGCAATAACTGTTTATACTGTCGCCAAAGATCTGGCAACCGTGAGAAATAACTTGGTTTCATCTGGGCTGAACATCAAAGATGCTGGCCTAGAATATGTACCCAAAAATACAGTTGCGCTAGACCCAGAAAAGATCGAAAAGACACTGAATCTACTGAACCTGATAGACGATTTGGACGACGTCGTGAACGTTAGCAGTAACGCCGAAATATAGGTGATATAATATAGCTTATGTTTAGTCGTAAGCCTAAAAATATAGTTAGCAAAGTAATTAACCTCACATCTGGTATGGATGCAAAACAAGCATCACACACCTGGATGGACAAAGATGAGACTCGCCAAGCAAGGTTCGGTTCAACTTCACGAGAGACCTTTGCCCAGCGACGACAGGCTGACAGAGAGCGAAAGACTATCTCTAGGTTTTCTGACTCTCGTATCGGTACATCGGCTACCCGGGCGCGTGGCGATATCAGCCGCGCAGCTAATCAAGAGAGGGAAAACATAAGAAAGAGGTTTGATAAGCCAGAAGACGGCACATCAACAATAAGTAACCCAATGCCGCCGCAGCCAGAAAGCTTTTCTGGGGGCATAGAATCAACGTTCTACCCTGATTTACGACCAAAGTTGTGATAGAATGGCATATACTAGGAGAGGTAAATCGTGGCGGATGTAGCTCAGTTGGTTAGAGCGCCGGGTTGTGGTTCCGGAGGCCGTGGGTTCAATTCCCATCATTCGCCCCACATTGAAATATTATGAAATATCATTATCAAAAAGGCATCGTAGAAAAAGACAAAAAAGGTCATCGAAAATTGTGGCTAGGGTTTTTTGCGATGGTTGCAGTGGTCGCATATGGCGGACTCTTATTTACAGTTCTAGATCTAAATGGCTGGCCACTATCAGAGATAGATACCACTGCAAAGATTATAAAAACAACTAAACCAACTAGCACCAAGATTTATATACCGGCTATTAATCTAGCCGCTGACGGTGGGTCTGTAAAGATAAAAGGTGATCCGTCATTTAGTGACGTTACTGTATCGGGATCTAGGATCGGCTTTGGAGTAACACCAGCTAGTTTGCGCGAAGCATCTCCTTTTTACAATCTGAGCATGGTCAAGTCTGGCGACGAGATTTTTTTGGACAACCAAGGTACAAGGTACGTATATAAAGTATCAGATTCTGTTGGCCCCGAAGACACAAAGCTAACGATAAAAACCAATCAAAAAACGGTTGTAGCCAAAACTGTCGGCACGGTCACTTGGGACAGCGGCAAAGCCAATCTACAGAGCTTCTAGATTTCTCTGAATGATTCTATCTTTGCGCCAATAGAGTTTAACCTATTTGCAAAATCTTCGTAACCACGCGCGATTGAATATATATTACGTAGTGTAGATACACCAGGCGCTGCTAGCATGCCGAGTAATATAACAACTGCAGGACGCAAAGCTGGTGGGGTGATGATTTCTGCACTTCTCCAGTCTGTAGGGCCTTCTATATAAGCTCTGTGTGGGTCTAACAGTTCTACATGAGCATTGAGCTTGTTGAGCTCGGTAAGGTATATTGCACGGTTTTCAAATGACCAATCATGTAAAAGTGAACGACCCTTCGCAGTCGCAGCTATGACTGCAAAAAACGGCAGATTATCCATATTTATGCCAGGAAAGGGCAGTGCGTGTATCTTGTCCATGGGTGCATTTAGACTGCTGTATTTTGTATCAATATCAACTAGGCGTGTAAACTTATTTCTAGCTTTGTATTCACTGCTAATTTCATACTTGAAGCCCATGCGCTCTAGTAGGTCTAGCTCGATTTCTAGAAATTCTATAGGCGCTCGTTTGATAGTAATTTCAGACCGGGTAACAATAGCGGCTGTTATAAAACTCATGGCCTCGATAGGGTCTTCGCTAGGATAATACTCGATATCTTTGTTTATATTCTTTAGGCCAGTTATCTGCAGCGTAGTCGTTCCTATGCCTTCGATCTTTACGCCCAGGGCTTGTAGGAACAAACAGACGTCCTGGACCATATAGTTCGGGCTGGCATTTCGTATTGTTACTGTGCTGTCTGTCATAGCGGCAGCAAAAAGTAAGTTTTCTGTAACTGTGTCACCGCGTTCGCTCAAAACCACTGTGCGGTTAGGTTTTGTTTTGTCTGAGGTTACCTGGTAGAACTCATCATGCGCGACGACTTTTAGACCAAAATGCCGCAGTCCGTCTAGGTGGGGCTCGACTGTTCTTTTGCCTAGGTTGCAACCTCCGGCATATGGTAGTTTGAACTTTTTATAGCGATGCAACAAAGGGCCTAGCAGCATAATGACACTACGTGTGCGTTTTGCAGCGTTCACATCCATTTCATCCAGTTTTAACGAGGCAGGAGGTATTATCTCGAGGTTATTGTCGTTGTACCATCTGACTTTTACACCGATACTTATTAGAACCTCAATGATGCGATTAACTTCTTCGATCTTTGGAACGTTCCTCAAGATCGTGGTGCCGCGATTTAAGAGCGATCCACACAGCAAAGCAACTGCGGCGTTCTTGCTGGTTTTTACCTCTATCTCACCGCTCAGCTTTCTCTTGCCGTGGACTCGGAAATTAACTGTTCCGGACTCATTTAGATGAACTATGTCGCTCGAAAGCACCTCACTAATACGCGCCAGCATCTCAAGGCTGATATTTTGACCGCCTTTTTCGATGCGGTTCACAGCGCTCTGTGAGGTGCCTAAGCTATCGGCTAGCTGTTTTTGAGTCAAGCCCCTTGACTGACGTGATTGATGTATTAAGCGGCCTATTCTCGCTTTGTAGGTGGTGCTATTCATGTAAGACAATAGTATCTCACTTATGATATTAGTTCAATAACTTTTTACCGAAAAAGGCTGCGCTTTGGGGTATAATATTAGGATTAATAGGGAAGCATAAACATAATGACTAAAAAAAGCACAACACTATACTGTTTCTCGCCACCGGTCATGTTGGCGACGTTTATCATCGAGATAGCTCTAATCATATACACAATATGGAGGTACAAGCTAAGCGCCATCACTAGATTGGTAGTCGCCATCTTAGCTGCTTTGGCAACATTTCAACTAGCAGAATATATGGTGTGCGGTGGGGCCAATATTTCTGCCGAAGCCTGGGCTAAATTAGGCTTTATATCTATCACTATATTGCCACCACTGGGTATACACCTTGCGTCACAGATAGCAGGCGGGCAAAATCGATCTCTAGTATGGTCCAGCTACGGGCTTGCTGCGGTATTTGTTAGTTTCTTTTTACTGGTGTCAAATGCCATAGAACATAAAGTCTGTGGTGGAAATTATATAATTTTCAATATGACCTCAACGGTTGATCCTGTATATGCACTGTACTATTACGGCCTATTGATCACGGGAGTTATATATTGCTTGTCAAAGGCAAGCACGATTAAGGACAAGTCAACTAAAAGCGCTCTCTACGGCTTTGCTGCTGGCTACATATTGTTTTTACTACCTACCACGACATTGAATTTGGTCAATCCAGAAACGACCCGAGCAATACCCTCAATAATGTGTGGCTTCGCTGTCATACTAGCATTTGTGACTGTTTTTTGGATATTACCTAGGACTACTCGAGCCAGGCGAGAAAAGAGTTTTTGGCAAAAGCTAGGAATGTAATTTTGGTAGTTTACATCTAGCACTCTCGCTGTACTCCGCTAGTGCAAAGCCTTGCCTCATGTAATCTACAACCCTATAAACCATAGAGATGCTCGGCATGTTGTGCTGCCGTAATCAAAAACGCATGGTCGTCTTTGCGCCATGCGTTTTTGAACTCAATGTTACTAAGCTATATCTTATGTAGCAGGTGTAGCACAAGTGGTTTGTGTACCACCAGATAGAACAGTTGTAGATACTGCGCTTGTACTAAAGTCCCAGAAAGTTACCTGGTAACCAGCACCAGAAGCACATGTTTTGTAGTTAACGTTAGTTTTACCGTCCTTAACTACTGGAGGACCAGCTGCATCTGCGCCACCAAGAACCTGGGTACCAGTTAGTAGGGTAACGCCTGCTGGCAATCCAGCAGTTTGCCCGGTAAACTGTGTAGTTAGCGTAGGGTATGAGCCAGCTCCTACATCTGCAGCATAGGCCTCAGCTTTCTTTTGTACGGCCACAGCGTTTGTCTGCGCCTTTGTGGTATTTGCACGTGCAGTAATACCTGTGTAGGCCACAATCACCAAGGCTGCCAATATACCGATGATCACGATTACGATCAAGAGTTCGACAATGGTGAAGCCGCTTTCTTTATTTTTCATAGTTTTAATATTGTTAAAGGTCATCTTTTGCCCCCTAATTAAATTGTTGTATGTACAAAGAATATATCATTTTAAGCATTAGTGCAATAGTTTTTTTGATATCCTACGGGTTTAGCCTAGAAGCCCTCAGGGTACTGGTATATTCAACAGCGTCACCGCCAGCGTTAATAGAGGCAGTTATAGTTATTTTTGCACTTTTTGCCACCGTCGGATCGGTGGTGACCACGTCATTTGTTATGCCTGTGTAGTAGACTACGCTGAACGCACTAATACTATCTGCGGCTATCAGGACTATATCTTTGTTTGTACATGTTATACAGGTCTGTTTTGCTAGCTTCGTACCGCAGGTATTAGCAGGAGTAGATCCGTAGTACTGAGTGAGCGTGCGTCGATATAATGTGTTATCTTTTACAAAATATACAACTACAATCGGCACAATATTGCTGGCGCTCAGGTCAGTGATGTTAGTACAGCTCGACGCACTATCTTTAAAGGCGGGTATAACTTTTGTGCCGCTGTTGTCGTTTGGGTTTACTATCTGATCATAGGTTTGGATCCCTATTACAGCAGTACCTGCAGGCGGATCGTAATAATCGGCGGCAGCATTACCGTCCGAAAAGTTCGATGGTAGATCAGTAATCAATCCCGAGCTATTGTTTATATCGCTCTCGATACTATCCATGGCTTTTTGTTCCTGCTGCATGACAATACTTCTGGCGTTTGGCCTAAGGGTGCTGGTCACCAAAGTAATCAGTATCGCAACTATACCAAGGGCCACCAGTATCATTATTGGGGCAACAACAGCAACTTCTATGAGGGTAAAGCCGCGCTGGTCTTTAGTTGACATAAGTCGCATAACTCACCTTTGTTGCGCCCCTGTAAGTAACCACAGACACTAGCTTAATTACATCATAAACTGCCGAGCAGCCGTACGGATATGAAGCAGTCACCGTTTCTGTGACTGAACCTAGCTCTGAATAATCACTATCAACGCCTGTTGTGTTTAGGAGATTTGTACTAGATGCCGAACAAGTTAGTCCTGTGCTGGCAGCTGTAGGATAGCGACGCATGTTCGAATAAGCCAGATTGCTGGCTTGTGCAACGTTTCTAGCATTTGCGTTAACTCCCACCAAGATTACAAACATCTGATAGAAGACCCCAACAAATAAAGCAGCTACTATGATAGTTGTGAGGAGCTCTATGATAGTGAAACCTGATTGCTTTGTACTCATGATGCTTATATGCCTTAGTATAAACCATCACTACTATTTTTTTGGCTCTGGACCTTTATCACTGCATTATCTCCTTCGGAAAAGTAAAATATATTGAATTTTACACAGTTATCTACCAGTCTGGGGGCTAGGGCGGCCTGAGTAGCAGAGCCGGCTTTACCCGTTGTTGCGCTATTGCCCGAACCAGACCCAACGTTACCAGTAGCGAACTTGCATAATGCACCATTGCTATCTAGCGGCTGGTAGACGTATACATCATTACTCTTGCTCAGCGTTATACCACCGGCTGTCTTTGCTGCGTTATCAAGGTCGGCATTTGAGGTGGCGGGGATAATGCTAAAAGTGGGATAGGAGGCACTGCTAGCTAGATAGGGGCTTTTCAGCGCATCTAGGCGAATGTTCTGAAAGACTGTCGCAGCCTGGGCGTCAGTATTAGCATTTGATAGCAGGGTTGTGCTCGGGTAGCCCATCGGTACCGCTGATGTAACTGACGCGTCACCGCTAGCAACAGTATTGCCATCGATATTGCCGTTGTCGTAAACATCCTGAAAGGTGAGGCTTATAGCGCTGGTATCATCGGCCCTTTCTTTGTCGCGTGCAATTGCCTCCGAGCGAAGCATCTGAACAGTGCCGAAGCTAGCTAGTATGCCGATAATAACTATCACCAGTATCATTTCAACTACACTAAAGCCTTTATTGTTCATACCCCAACCTCCTCTGGTTCTTGTTCTAACATTATACGAAACTTATCGCGAACAGCGCCTATAATATAATCTCTGATAGCCGTGAGTCCCCGGTAGTTACCGCTACCC
>JACPYF010000008.1 GCA_016196195.1 Candidatus Saccharimonadota bacterium
AAGCAGGCGGTTTTTTTTTTTATCATTTATACTATTCTTTGGTCTCGATGTGGCGAGCTTCTACTTCGGCCTGTTTTGCGGCTAGCTCGGCTTCCTCTGCTGCTTTTGCTTCGGCTTTTTGGGCTGCTGCACGAGCGGCCTCTTCCTTCAAGCGTAAAGCCTCGGCCTCGGCCTTGGGGTCGTGTACGTCGTTAACGGCTAGACGGTCAAAGTCTGTACCTTTTAGGCGGGCACTTTTACCGCTACGAGCGCGTAGGTAGCTGAGGTAGTTTCGGCGAACTTTAGAACGTCGAACGATTTCAACCTTTTCTACTAGTGGGCTATGTAGTAGAAAACTTTTCTCTACACCTACACCACTGGCGATCTTGCGCACAGTTATGCGGCTAGTGTGGCTGTTTTTACGATCAGTACGGATAACAACGCCTTCAAATATCTGAATACGCTCTTTGCTGCCTTCTTTGATCTTTTGGTGGACTTTTACGGTGTCACCACTACGAGCATCAACAACAGATGGCTTCATCTGCGCTTTGTTTACTTTGTCGATTAATGCAAAACTCATAATAATTATTTTCTCCGAGTCTTTTTAGACTCAATTAGTATTCAACTATACCACACCTCAGTCAGTTAGCCAATACCCTTATGCATTTGATTTATTTTATTATTGATGATATAATAATATCTAATTCCCTGCTTTGGAGTGGGGTGCGTGAAGGTATTGTGCCTTTATGATCAGCTGTAGCGGAGCTTATACCGTTTGTACATGGAGGCTATTGTGGCCAACAACATGATCAAAAAAATCGTCAACGGACCAGGCCTTACTGAGATGGCCATCTCGTTGGCCTACGCGTTCCGCATGGACAACCTGCACTTTGTGGATTTCACGATCCACATACCAGGTATCGACGCCTACAAGGAGCGCGTCATGATTACCGCGATCGATCTCTCTGGAGAAAATCGCGACGAAATCACATTCAGCGGCAGGTTGGTCCGCTTTGACGGCGACATCAGCCAAAAGATCGAGGGCAAGTACAACACCCGAGAATGCTCAGGTGAGTACACGTTGATCCCAAGTCGACTTGTAGCTGATGTCGTCTAGCCCTAAACCTTGCCCCCTGCTAGCGAAAGCTATGCAGGGGGCTTATCATTTGGTGATACAATTGGATGTATGAACTTTGATGAACTAGCGTTAGAACTACACAAAAAATACAAGGGTAAAATAACAGTTGAACTCCGTGACAACGACGAGCTGACCCGCGAAAAACTGAGTGCATACTATACGCCCGGAGTTGCTGCAGTTAGCAAAGCAATCGTAGAAAACCCGGAAAATCTCAAGGAATATACTTGGACCAATAACCTAGTGGCGGTCATATCTGATGGTTCGTCCGTATTAGGACTAGGCAATATCGGACCAAAGGCCAGCATGCCGGTTATGGAGGGTAAGTCCCTGTTATTTAATCATTTTGCGGATATTGATTCTGTACCGATTACGCTAGACGTGCACTCGCCTGACGAAATTGTGGCAACTATCAAAGCCATTGCTCCAAGCTTTGGAGCTATCAACCTAGAAGATATCGGTGCGCCGCAGTGTTTTGAAATTGAGGAGAGATTGAAAAAGGAACTCGAAATACCAGTTTTTCATGACGACCAACATGGTACAGCTATAGTCGTGCTGGCTGGGCTGATCAATGCCATGAAAGTAACTGGTCGAGAGTTGAGAGATGCAAAGATTGTTGTTTCCGGTGTTGGTGCTGCAGGCACGGCAATCATCAAACTGCTCAGCAAATACGCCCAACCTCGTATATTTGCTGTTGATAGCAAGGGAGTTATCAGTGCAAACCGTACTGATTTGAACGAACACAAAAAAGAGATATTAAAATATAGCAACCTATCCGGCATCGATGGCTCACTAAGCGACATCATACAAGGTGCCGACATATTCATAGGAGTTTCACGAGCAGGACTCGTCACAAAGGAAATGGTTGGCAGCATGGACAAAGACCCTATCATCTTTGCCCTGGCTAACCCTACGCCCGAGATCATGCCAGATGAGGCTAAAGCTGCAGGTGCAGCAATAATAGCTACTGGACGCAGTGACATGCCGAATCAGGTCAATAATGCACTAGCTTTTCCTGGGATATTCCGTGGCGCACTAGATAACGGCGTAAAACAGATAACTGACGAGCATAAATTGGCAGCAGCAAAGGTGATTGCCGAACTAGTAGAGCGCCCGACAACAGACGAAATTATACCGTCAGTCATGGATGACAGATTAGTGCCAAGTATTGCAAAAGTAATTGTTTAGTGTTATAATAGAGTAATGACAAAAAATATTCATTTTGATTTTGATCACTCTACCACTCCTCAGTACGAAGGGGAAGTTACTATTGGGCCGCTAGAGGACGAGGATACAGAGTATCACGATGCACTTCCATCTATGTTCACCCAGGTAACGACCCTGGAAGAACCGGAACGGAGTTTACTCCTCAGACGAGAACATTGGCATGGAAAAAATTGGTTTATTACCACATCACTCAATGGTCTCTCTGAAGTTATTTGTAAGGTAGATCCTAAGCTCGACCCAAAACCTACAGATGAAGATGTTGCAAGAGCTATGTTAGCTGCAGTTTACACTGACCGGGCGGATTAAAGTACTCGGTGGATTTCTTCGAGCGTAGTCTCGCCTGCTAAAGCCCTCAAAACACCAGATTGAACCATAGTCACCATGCCCTGTTGTTTGGCGACTTTTTCGATGGTTTCTGCATGTGCGTCGGCTATTTCGCCGCGCAAGAATTTTTGGATCTCTTCATCAACCACTAGCTGTTCCATCAAGACAACACGCCCGCTGTAGCCGAATGGGCTTTCTTCGCTGATTACAGGCTTATAAAGCGTGATTTCACCATCTACATTTGGCTTTTCTATGCCCTCCGGCAAGTCGCTCAAAACTTCGCGGATCCACTTGGAGGTAGCTTCGTCTGCCCTGTAGCTTTCTTTGTTGTCGTCGAGTTTGCGTACCAGACGTTGTCCAACAACCAATCGAATAGCGGTCGAGAATATAGGGTTAATACCAATCATGTCGATCATACGCGAAAAAGCCGCAGAGGCAGTCTCAGCGTGGAAAGTAGACAGCACCAAGTGGCCTGTGATGGCTGCCTGTATAGTAGTACGGGCTGTGTCATTGTCGCGTATTTCACCGACCATGACGATATCGGGGTCTAGACGCAAGACAGCACGCAGTTTATCGGCAAAAGTTTGACCACCGCCGGTGTTAACTGGTATTTGGCTGACACCTGGTATACGAAACTCTACTGGGTCTTCTAGCGTAACGATCTTGCGATCTGGGGTATTGAGGGCGTTGATCATGCTGTATAAAGTAGTGGATTTACCAGAGCCGGTAGGACCGACCATCAATACCATACCTCGAGGATGTGAGACAATTTCGTCTATCTGGGCTCGCTCTCGCTCATTTACGCCAATCTTGCCGAGATCTAGCAAAGTCTCGTCGAAATTAAACAGACGTATGACTACATCTTGGCCGTATACAGTCGGTACGGTTTCTATACGCATGTTCAAAAAGTGTTCGGCTGTGTCGGCGCGCGCTGGCACGGCTTTTTGCATACTACCACTCTGGGCGTCTTCTGACGCAGTAGAGATATTGGCTTTTGTAGCTAGCGAGGCTTTTAATATGCGGTACTTTTCGTGTGTTAGATTTGCGACAGAGTGAAGTGCGCCATCAACACGGAAGCGAATACGAACATTTTCGCGCTGGTTCTCAACATGGATATCGCTAGCACCTAGGCTGTCCGCCTGGTCTATCAAATAATCTAATATGTCATCGGTACGAACTGTGTCGAGTGTTTTTGAAACCGCATCAATCGTTTCGCTGTCGCCTTCTTTGGCGATTTCTACATCGTCATAGACAACTTCTTTTGGCGGATCATAGCGCTGCATGAACTCGCGGTAGCCGGCCTTGCTGATGAGCAGGAATTTTGCATTAGTGGCTTTTTCGGCCCAATCATCATGCAACTTTCGGGTCAGAGACTGAGGAGTATCACTGGTAACACCGTATACATACGGATCGCGATCACCGCCTTTTTTTAATGGCACCAACTTGCCCTGATACATTTGCTCTATAGTTAGGACGCCATCTAGCAGTGGTGCCGTACTAGAGATACCACGCGTATCGAGATACTCAATACCTATCAGTGCCGCCCGTTTCTGGGTAGCACTTTCATCGGTCTCGCGAAAGCGAATAGCTTGTTTGTCGTTTGTGTCCATACTGCTAGCGTTTATTATACACGATCGACTGTGTTATATTGACACTATGAACAGCCCGCAAATATCTGTTGTAGCTCATAATATTCGTTCTAGCCATAACGTTGGTTCTATATTCCGCACATGTGACGGGCTAGGAGTAGAGCATTTGTATCTGAGCGGCTACTCGCCGTACCCTGCAGCACAGGACGACACACGCCTGCCACACATAGTCGAGCGCGTGACAGCCGACATTAGCAAAACTGCTCTAGGTGCAGAAAAAACAGTGCCGTTTACACATATAGCCAACATCACCAGCACAATCGAGGCTTTCAAAGCCCACGGCTACAAAATTATCGGACTAGAGCAAGATGAAAAATCAATACAACTAGATAAGTTCGAGGTGCCTGGTAAAATTATGTTAATTTTGGGTGAGGAAGTAGAAGGAATAACGGCCGAGTTAAAACAACACTGCGATGATTTGATCGAAATACCAATGCAGGGGCAAAAAGAATCTTTTAACGTCAGTGTCGCAACTGGTATTGCATTGTACGAATTAAAATACCCTAGAACGTATTGATCGATTTTATAGGTGTAAATTGCGAGTGATCCGTGTTGCCATATGAGGCCCAGTCTAGACTATTGCCCAGTTGGCCTTGAGACTCACGGCCCCAACAGTAGACTTGTCCGTTACCGCCGATAGCACATGCATGAAACCACCCTATACCGATTGAAGTAATAGATTTACTACTTAGTACACCTGCGGTATTTACCGCAACAGGCACTAGTGATGTTGCGGCAGTTGTATCATTACCTAGCGTACCAGCCCAATCAGCACCCCAACAGTAAGCTTGCGAGTTAGCAACAGCACAAGTATATTCTTCAGCAGACGCACTGACGGAGCTTACATCCTTGCCGTTTAATACCCCCGCAGTGTTAACCGCTACATATGAGTTTGCCTGCGCTGTGCTGTTGTTACCCAAAACTCCGTTAGATGTGTTTGCGCCCCAACAATAGGCTCGACCAAAAGCAGCCAAACAGGTGTGATTCTTGCCAGCAGAGATTGAGGTTGGAGTTCCTGGGACTTGTGGGCTCATAAGTACTGGTATCGAAGAACTAGTGGTTGAACCTCGGCCAAGCTGGCCTTCGGTACCCCTACCCCAGCAAAGAGTATAAACAGCGCCAAGTGCATTTGCTAGCGCGCAAGCATGCGAGCCGCCCGCTGTTATCCTGGTTACGTTTGCGTCATACGTGGTAATATCGCTACTTGCTTGGGCTTGTGGTGTCGCAAAGTACGAGGTTGCAGTTGTACCGTTACCAAGCTGCCCTTCGTTAGCACGCCCCCAACAATATATGCGTCCTTTACCCAAGGTACTTGATACTGTCGATGCAATAACGCATGTAAAATTACTACCTACTGCAATATCAACTATATGCTTATTAGCTAGAACACCCGACACGTCGACTGCCACTGGCGCGCGACGATGCGTCGTTGTACCATCACCAACCTGACCGTATGTATTGTCTCCCCAGCAGTAAGCCCTTGCATCAGCTACGGCGCAAGTAGTGTTATACCCAGCAGCTATTTTTGTTACAATTTTCCCGTCCAACACGCTCGTAGGATCTGTAGGTGCGGGTGTGCTACCGACTACTTGACTAAAAGTGGATCCACGCCCCAGTTGTCCGGTAAGGGTATTGTCCTGTCCACTGCTAGTATAGGGACTCATCGCATTGGACCCCCAGCAAAATACCTGACCGTCAGATATTGCACATGAGTGCTTCCAGCCACTTGCAACTTGGGTACTGACACGGGTTGGACCATTAATTATTGAGACCATCTCGTATGTATAAGTTTTGATTGTCGTTCTATTGTTGCCATTTGCATCGCCAGAGTTTTGAAGGTCAACCGCGCCAACTACGCGTGCCTTTGGTATACCATCAGCCCCAGTTGTGGGTTTGTATATTGTAAACCTTGTTTTGTAAGGATTGGGCGCTGAAGAGTTGTCAGCAGGCGGGCCATTGGCATAGCTTTGGTGCAAACTCGGCTGCGGGGTAGACAGCGCAGTACCTAAGCAAGTATTATCCTGAGTTATACTTGCTGGCCAGGTACTACTACTGAGACCTTGATCAACACAAGCAGACATATAAGAAATACCGGCTTGTGCAGCTTGTTTGGATAAGCGTTGCCAATATTGGTCTGTCAGTGAACGCGCGATGCTTGAAGACAGCTGAAAAACGGACAACCCAAGGGTTAGTAGTACCACCGATAGCACCAATACCGTAGGCAACACAAAGGCAGCTTGGCGGTTGTGGCGGTGTTTGGTGATGTGTACGTATATTTTCATATGTATCTTCCTACTCGGTATAATATGAGTCATTCACCCTATACGGTATATTAGTATCTGTTGTAGTGCCGTTGCCTAATTGGCCATATGAATTATCACCCCAACAGTAGGCACGGCCATTTGCAATGCTGCACGTAAATGGACTGCCTGGCATAACAGATGTTACATTCTTGCCACTGAACACACCGCCTGCCGATACAGCAACGGGAAAGGCAGAATCTGTATTAGTACCATTTCCTAGTTGGCCTTGATTGTTTTTGCCCCAGCAATAAGCCTTGCCGGTTGCAACGGCACAGGTCGTGTATTCGCTAGGGCCACCTGTAAAAATACCCATTGCGATTGAGGTAACAACGGCTGTAGATGGCAATGCACTCGAGCCAGACGTGCTCACGGCCACCGGTACTGAACGCGTGGTTGTGGTACCATCTCCCACCTCACCCACAGCATTGTACCCCCAACAATACGCCTTGCCCTCGGCTATTGCGCAGGATTGTGATGCACCGGCGCTCACACTGGTGACTAATTTTTGATAAAGCGCATCTCCACTGTTTGCCCTCACTACCTGCCTATATATACTGTTGGTGCCGTTGCCACTAACACCATTACCTAGCCTGCCGCCGCTAGCGGTATTGGAAGTACCCCCCCAGCAATAAGCGCGGCTATCGATAACCGCACATGTATGATTGCTTCCAGCACTAATTTCGGTTGCCAAGTAAGTACTGTCAGTTACCGTAACTGGCGTTGCTGAGTAATATGCATCTGAAGCAGGCTGGCCTTGGTTGGGGTTGAACGGACTATTGGCGTTGGACGACGAACCGTTGCCAAGCTGTCCTTCACCGTTCCTACCCCAACAGTAGGCTGTGGCTTGAGCTATGGCACAGGTATGATACCCACCGGCAGTAATGCGTGTAGCGTTGTATGCCTGCGAAGGCGCTAACGACGGAACCACAACTGGCGCCAATCGGGTAGTCTGTGTACCATCACCGAGTCTCCCACTACCGTTGTAACCCCAACAAAAAACACCGCCATCAGCTATAACGCAGACATGCCCTCCTCCGGCAGCTATATCAGTAACATATCTACCGTACAACGCACCAGGGCTTCCGCTAGTACCAACATACACCGGAGTTGGGCTACTCCTGTTCGTCGTACTATTGTCCCCAAGTTGCCCACTATCATTTAGTCCCCAGCAATACACCTTGCCATTTGACAAGGCGCAGGCAAAGCCAAGCCCACCGACAATTTTTTGCGTATGCTTCCACAAATTGTTGATCACAACATTTGATCGCGATGTGTACGTACGTGTAACAGTATATGCTGCACCAAATGATTGCAGAGGTTTATAGGTGCCATTAGTAGCGGCAGAGTCGTTGGTAGTACGAGGAGAAAGGCTATTGAGATATAAAATAACTACTCCAGCACCCAGTAAAACCAAAAATGCCAAAGCGACTTTTGACCACTTGCTCAACAACCTTACCCTCATCAGGCTTGTTTTTTGTGTCATATGCCTACAATTTTACCATTAGCGTTAACTATTTAACAACCACTTGGTCTGGTCCGTACAGGCTCTTTATGTTTGCGATCAAACTATCGGATAGTTCAGTAGTAAATGGAAGCCGAATGGCAGAAGATTTGTCTTCGCCGAGCACCAGAATCACCTGATTGTCCCCCGGGGTATTGCTGAGCTCTTTTTTCATTTCTCGCAGGCTATCATGGTCGTTGGTGTCTTTGACATGAATGTATATTGTTTGAGTTAGGTCTTTTTCAACAATATCCCGCGGGATGGTTTTGTTCGACACTTTGGCAGAAGCTTTTTTAGCTTCTGGTAACTTTAGGCTCTCGCCGGTTGGCTTGTAGTTGTCTAGCTCTTGCTGCGAAACGATGATTATCTTGTCTACAACGACCTTTGCTTCGTCTTGCAGATTGCCAGCTTGATTCTTGGCATTCACACGTCCATTGACTCTAATGACCGTGTCTTGCAGTAGTTGCTCACCGATCTCTTGGTAGAGTTTCGGAAAAATCACTATTTCCGTCTCGCCAAATTTGTCTTCTAGTTTTAGAAAAGCCATTTTGCTGCCGTTTTTGGTCGTGATGGCCCGAACACTGCTGATAATTCCGCCAACGGTTAGGTTTTTGCCGTCAACCTCTGGCAGAACTTTGTTGAGTGGTATTGTTTGCTCTTGCAGGTACAAAGAATACGGGTCTAGTGGATGAGAGCTGAGATAAAGTCCCAATAACTCCCTTTCCCACGTCAATCTCTCTTTCTCGCTATGTTTGGTAGGCGCAGGTTTGAGGTCCAAGCTCGGAACCACGTCGACCACAGCGTCGCCTAGCGCAGAAAATAGATCTGTCTGCCCTGACAGAGCTTCTTTTTGGAGCTTTGAGGCAAATCCCAATATCAAGTCCATGTTAAATAACAAGTCCGAGCGATCAGCCATAGAATCAAATGCTCCTGACTTAACCAGTGACTCCCAGACGCGGCGGTTGACTTTGTTGGCCGGTACACGCTTTGCAAAATCTTCGGGTGAAGTGAATGGTCCGTCTTCTCGAGCTTGCAAGATTGCCTCGACAGCACCAACCCCAACGCCTTTGACTGCCGCTAAACCAAAACGAATTTCGTTTTCGCCAGGCACTACCGAGAACTCTACGAAACTTAGGTTTATATCTGGCGATAGAACTTTCAAACCCATATGCTGGGCTTCGGCTATCTCGATTGCCAAACGATCAATATCGCCTTGATCACTGGTCATCAAAGCCGCCATAAAGGCGTCGGGATAATGGGCCTTTAGGTAGGCAGTCCAGTATGAGATCAAAGCGTAACAAGCAGCGTGCGATTTGTTAAAACAATAGTTGGCGAATTCTTCTAGCTGATCCCAAAACAACTCCATTGTCTTGCGATCGGCCTTGCTGTGTTTGATAGCGCCCTCGACAAACTCTGGCTTGATCTTTTTCATCATAGTCATGATCTTTTTACCAACGGCTTTACGCAGAGTATCAGCTTGACCACCTGTAAAACCCGCCAGGTCTTTAGATATCTGCATAAACTGCTCTTGGTAGACCAAAACTCCGTAGGTGCTAGATAGTGCATTCTCCATCTTGGGGTGTAGATAGCTGATCTTTTCTTTGCCGTGTTTTCGCTTGATAAAGCTTTCGATAAACTGCATTGGGCCGGGCCGGTACAAAGCGACCATAGCGATGATGTCGTCAAAAACACTTGGTTTTAGTTGTTTGAGATATCTCTTCATGCCAGCAGATTCTAGCTGGAACACCCCAGTCGTGTCGCCCCGCTGAAACAGTTCGTAAGTTTTCTGGTCATCAAGTTTCAATGTGTTCAGGTCTATCTCTTGCCCGTAAACCTTTTTGATTATTCGCATGGCGTTGTTGATGGTTGTCAGGTTGGACAGGCCCAAAAAGTCCATTTTTAGCAGTCCAAGATCCTCGATTGGGAACATTGGATATTGGGTCGATATTACACCTTTTTGTGCCATTTCTAGTGGGGCAAACTTGACCAAATCGTCCGGAGCAATCACAACACCAGCTGCATGTACACCATGCGAGCGGATGGTGCCTTCTAGCCTGGATGCGAAATCAATAACCTCGTGGGCGCGCTCGTTAGTTTCATATTCATTCTTCAGGTCAGGGTCGTCCTGGATACTCTTTGCTAACGGTATGTGTCGACCTTGGACTGGCGGAGGGATCATTTTTGCCAGGTGGTCGGCTTCGGAATATGGGACTTCCAAAACACGCGCTACATCGCGAACAGCCGCACGAGCAGCCATAGTGCCAAAGGTAACGATATTGGCGACGCGGTCTGAGCCGTATTTGTCGATACAATATTGGATCACTTCGTCACGTCGGGTATCTTGAATATCAATATCGATATCAGGCATTGATATACGATCTGGGTTTAAAAACCTCTCGAAAAGTAGGTCATAGTGGATTGGATCTAGATCGGTCGTGTTCAGGGCGTATGAAATGATAGAACCAGCGGCGCTACCGCGACCTGGGCCAAAAATAATACCGCGGTCTTTGCCCCAGTTTATAAAGTCCTGTACGATCAAGAAATAACCGTTAAAGCCCATATTGTCGATCACACTGAGTTCGAACTTGGCCCTTTCTAGAACATTTTCTGGCAGGTTTTTCTTGGCCTCAGTGATTGTCATTTGCAGGGCTTTTTGACGATCTATATTGTTATAGCGCCAAGCCAGGCCTTGATAAACCAATTTTTGCAAGTAGCTTTTCTCGGTTTCTCGTGGTGGCGTTGGAAACGTTGGGATCAATATATTGCCAAGCTCGATCTCGACGTCACAACGGTCAGCTATTTCCTTGCTGGTGGTGATTAACTCTGGCTGGTCACCCCATTTTTCGATAATCTCGTTTGGGTCTTTCACATGCAAGTGAAAGCCGTCCAAGCTCATGCGATTTTTGTCAGACAAATAGGCGTTCGTGCCGACGCACAGCAATATCTCGTGGGCAGGTCCATCGTCTTTGTTCAGATAGTGAGCATCGCCAGTCAAAACTCTGGGTATACCAAGCTCTTTTGATAGCTTTTCGACACCTTTGTTGATCTTTAGTTGGTCTTCCCACTCGCCGTGGTCTTGTATTTCTAGATAATAGCGATCACCAAATACCTTTTTGTACCACTGTGCGGTCTTTTTAGCAGGTTCATAGTTGCCGTTTTTTAACGACTCGCCTATCTCTCCACTAGCGCAACCGCTGAGTATGATCAAGCCTTCGTTATATTTTTCTAACAGGTCGTGGTCTATGCGCGGCTTGTAGTACAGGCCGTCTAGGTTGGCGATAGTGCTGAGGCGCATCAAATTTTCGTAGCCTTTGTTATTCATAGCCAGGATGATTAGGTGATAGCGCGCTTTGTCATATTGGACTTCTTTGTCAGTATGCTTGCGGGCGGCTACGTACGCCTCCATGCCGATGATCGGTTTGATGCCCTCGCCTTTGCAGGCTTTGTAAAAATCAATCGTTCCCGAAAGGGTGCCGTGGTCGGTCATCGCCACAGCTTCCATGCCCATCATTTTGACACGCTCAACAAGGGCATCGATTTTAGTCATGCCGTCTAGCAAGCTGTGGTGCGTGTGATTATGCAGATGCACATAATCAGACGGCTGTAACGGAACTGTTTGTTTGCTCACTCGCGTTCACCCTTTTCTCACACCCTTTATTGTTGGATCGTCTGGTTTTGTTTTGCTTGTATAGATTCAATGAAATTATCGGGTACATTTAGGAGCGCTAATACCCATATAACAAAAGAAACAATGATTGTTGCACCTATAACTGAGCCGAGTCCAAAAAATATACCGCGCACAAAGTTCATCTTGTACACACGCCACCTGTACTTGTAGTGATCATCAAAGAGCTGCTCGAGTAGCTCTCGATGCGCGCCAATAACCTGATCTCTTTTCACACTTTCTTTTGTGTTTTTTATGATGTTCTCTGCCATATCTTATTTTGCAGGTTTGTTAAACTCTTTTTTAGCCGCGTCAGCTGCTCTTTCCGTGCGATCTTTTAGATCTTCTGCCTTGGCCTTTGCGTCTTTAGCCGCTTTTTCGGCCTCTTTTTTAGCTTCTTTGGCCTTTTTGTCCACTTCAGCTTTAGCTTCGTTTGTTTTATTCTTTATATCCTCACGAGTCTCTTTGCCGCTTTTTGGTGCTGCTAATACCCCTGCAACTGCGCCGACAATAGCACCTATTGCTGCACCTATTGCGAATTTACTTTTTTTACTCATCTTTCTTACCCTTTCCCTTACTAGTTTGATTGAACTGTTTCATGATCAGCTTTGCGATAATCATTGGTGACGTAACCTTACTAACACCACTGACAACGTTTTCAACATTCTCTGCAGTATTTTGTAGCGACTCGGCAACTGCGTTAACTCGACGAGCAAATTTGATCAATATTGATAGCAAAATGATCGAGAGTAGCAGAGAGACTGCTAAAAATACGCTCAAGATTATGACTAAAATGTATGCTGGACCTGACATGTACCTCTCCTATAGTGCACTAATTTGTGTTCTGTAATTATTATACCACCAGATGCCCTTGTGAAAAGTGTTTTTATAGATTGGCACAGCATCTTGCTTAAGCTAGCTTTTTATGTTTATAGATGTTAATATATAGCCACTCTTCAGGGCGATTTAACTCTGTTGAAGAACATTAACAGATGATTAGTTTACGAAGGCTCCAGTGGCCATAAGGTGGTATATCGCCTCTGGAGTTTTCGTAAAGTGGAGAGCATAAGGCTCGCCTACTCCTACAACAAGGAGGCCTCATGGCCGTTGTGAACGACATACAGTCAGTCGACGACTTCAATGAGGTCGTCAAGAAAATCAAGGAGATGGACGACTTCCCTGGCCCGATGTACTACGGATTCGGGGTTGGCACTTTCCAGGATGGCAAGCTGCTGAGCGCGTGGTTCCCCGTGGTCAATGGCCCCGAGGACAACACCGGCATGGCCGCACTGGCCTGGTACATCAGTGATCACCCGGAGGATCCATCGGTTATGGCCGAAAGCGAGATCACGGAGATGCAGAGGGATCTTTTGCCGTTCAAGGACGACGGCAAGGATCACCCCAACATCGACGCCTTGCGTCTCGCTAGGGAGTGCTCTGGCGAAACGACGGAACTCGGGTTGAAGCTCAGGCCGGTACGAGTCATCCTCACCGACCTGAACACGCCTCCGACCGACGCGGCCGACGTGTACTTCAGGCTGCACCTGCTGTCTCATCGCAAGGTGAAGCCGCACGGGGTCAACCTGGATGGCATGTTCGGCATGCTTCAGAACGTCGCCTGGACCGATCAGGGGCCCGTTTTGGCTTCTGAGATCGACCGGGTGCGTCTGAAAACCCAACGGCAGGTTCATGTGCGATTGATCGACAAGATCCCGCACATGGCCGACTTCGTCGTTCCGTCAGGTGTTCGTATCGCGAATACTGCCCAGGTGCGCCTCGGCGCTTATCTGGGAGAGGGAACGACCGTCATGCCGGCCGGTTTCGTCAACTTCAACGCTGGCACGCTGGGCGAGGCAATGATCGAAGGAAGGATCAGCGCTGGAGTCACAATCGACAACGGCACGGATGTTGGCGGCGGAGTTTCCACCCTGGGAACGCTGTCCGGCGGCAACGATGTCGTGATTTCAACTGGCAAGGACTGCCTGTTGGAGGCCAACTCTGGACTCGGCATACCAATCGGTGACCGAGTTCGAGTAGAGGCTGGCCTCTACGTCAAGGGCACGACGCCTATTTCAGTTTCACGTTGGAGCTGGAAGGGCAACGACCTCGTCACTGCCGTGATCGACGGTACGACGCCAGCGGGTAGAACCCTGGACCATGTCGTCGTCAAGGCCGAGAAGCTCGCCGGGATCAGCGATGCGATTTTCCGTCGCAACGCCAAGACCGGCACAGTCGAGGTCATACCCAGAGGCAACTCGATCTGGGGTGAACTCAACGCCGACCTCCACGCCAACTGATCATCGACCAACCCGAGGGGCGCGCTTTTATAGGCGCCTCTCGGTTGGTTCACTACATTTACAAGGAATTATATATGGCTGAAATCGCCAAAGATTATCAACAACTACCAAAGAACTACCTATTTCGCGAGATTAAACAGCGAAAACTTGCTCATATTGCCCGCCGTCCAGGTGTACATGTTTATGATTTAGGAATTGGCGATGTTAGCTTACCACTGCCAAGTAACGTTACTAACGCAATGGCACAAAAAGCTTTGTCACTAGAATATGCCGAGACATTCACTGGATATGAAGGCAGCGAAGGTGGTGTCGAACTAAAAAATAGAATAGCAGAATATTATCACGCTTTAGGCGCTGATATTCTGCCTCAGGAAATATTTATCAATGACGGCGCAAAAGGTGACTGCGCAGACGTACAAACATTATTTGCAAGCGGAACAACTTTTGGCTTACAAGACCCCGCCTACCCCGTCTATGCCAACAGTATTATCTTGTCTGGCAAAGCAGGAGAAGTTGATAACAATGGTCAACACAAAAACATCGTATACCTAGAATGCACCGAGGAAAATGATTTTATACCGGATGTACCGAAAGAAAAGATAGATGTTATTTATCTTTGCTTTCCCAACAATCCAACGGGGGCTACTGCTAGTGAAAAAACATTAAAGAAATATGTTGATTATGCAAATGATAACAAAGCAATCCTGATATTTGACGCCGCATATTCTTGGTTCATTCGCGAGACTGACAAACCAAAATCAATATATGAAGTAGAAGGTGCAAATACGTGCGCAATCGAGATACAAAGCCTTTCAAAAGCTGCTGGCTTCACCGGTGTGCGTCTAGGCTGGACCGTTATCCCGCAAGAGCTTTCGGCAGAAAATGTAGATCCAGGTGAGATTAATCAGCTTTGGCGCAAGCGTCAACAAATACATTTTAATGGTCCATCCAACGTTGCGCAGGCTGGTGGAGAGGTCATTTTATCACCGACGGGATTAGAGTCGGTTGTCGAGTCAACAAATTATTATTTGAATAATGCCAAGTCCATTAAGGCTACTCTAGCAAAAGCCGGAATCAAGAGCTGGGGTGGCGTAAACGCACCGTATGTTTGGTCAGAAACACCTACGGTTGATGGCAAAAAATTGAGCTCTTGGGAGGCTTTCGATCACTACCTGGAACGTGCAAATGTCATAGCGACACCCGGCGTGGGCTTCGGCCCCAGTGGCGAAGGCTTTACTCGCTTTTCCGCCTTCGGTAAAAGTGAAGATAATGATGCGGCTATAAAAGCCATCGTTGATAATTTGCAAACTAACTAGTTAGCATGCCAGATAATATTTGTACATAAATTTGCGCAAGCTCGCCCAAGGCGGTGCTTTTTACATTCTCGTTTGGGCAATGTATGGTATCTCCTACCATTCCCAGCTCTATTACATCCGCGCCAAATGCTGGTGCTATAAACCTGCCGTCAGATGTCCCGCCACTCGTCGAAAGCGCTGGCGAACTGCCTAGAACAGATTCAATTGATTGCTGCGTTACCTTTAATAACTTGCTGTCGTGACCAGTTTGAAATGTGTCGCCGTTGTTAATCCATTTGGCGAATACGTGGCCATCGGTATCCAGCTTGCCCTGCGCCACTTGCTCGAAACACTCGTGCACAATCTGCATGAATTTCTTTTCTATTTTTTCAGGGCTAGTAGACGGATTATACCTCCAATTTGCGCGAATTGTTGCTTCGTCGGGCACAACATTTTCACCAGCACTAATTTCTTTATTATTATCAAATATTCTACTGCTAGATGCTATCTCGGTAACTTCAAAAACAGTCGGATCAAAGTCTGGGTTAGGTGTATCATCCCAGGCAGTCTGATATGCCTTACTAACGATTGCCGCAACAATTGCGCTGGCGTTAACACCGTTTCCATGAGCAACATGTCCAACAATACCCTTGATCTTCAGCTCATCGAGACTATGTGAACCTCTGCGCCCATAATATACACGATCGCCCAACGTTTTTAGGCTAGACGATTCGCCGACTAAGCAGTACTCAACTTTTACGCCCTGCTGGCTTAGTTGTTGGACCAGCTTGCTGGTTCCTTCTACTCCCGCACCTTCCTCGTCACTAGTTATCAGAAATGCAAAAATACCTCGAGCGTTTTTCGCGGCATCCGAGTTCATAAAAGTAGCCGTTGCTGACAACATTGCTGCCAATCCGCCCTTCATATCGGCAATACCGCGGCCATAGTGCCTACCATCGATTTCTGTAAGGTCAAAAGGTTCGATAGATTGGCCATTAAGTTGCCATTTTTCGATATTCCCAGGGGCAACCACATCTGTATGCCCAGCAAATAGAAATGTCGGACCGTCTGACGTAAACTTTTTCACAGCCCAAGTATTGGTCGTATTTCCGCTACTCATGTCTGTTATTTCAAAACCCAAATCAGACAAATATTCCCTGATGTAATCTTGGCAACCGGCGTCATCTGGCGTTAGGCTTTTGTGCTGCAAAAGCTCTTTTGCGATTGCAACAGAGTCTGAATTGTATTTAGAATCAGGCATACTATAGTCTTTCGCGGATTAACTTTTGAGCCAGAGCTGGGTTGGCCTTACCCTGGGATTGTTTCATGACTTGCCCGACCAAGAAACCAATTGCCTTGTCGTTGCCAGCCTTAATGTCTTCGACCGCTTTTTGTGATGCAGGGTCGGCCAGTACACCTTCAACAACTTTAATAATCTCGCCTTCGTCGCTGACTTGCATTAGGTTTTTTTCTTTAGCTATTTCTTCTGGGTCGCCACCTCTCTTCAATAGTTCGGCAAATATATCTTTGGCGGCCGTAGAATTGAGTTTATTGGCAGTAACCATTTCTGATAATTGAATAAAAGCCTCAGGAGGGTAATAA
>JACPYF010000011.1 GCA_016196195.1 Candidatus Saccharimonadota bacterium
GAAAAATCCAACTATTCATAAGGGTTGCACTCGTTAATGGACTTAACCAAACATCCCACGACACGAGCTGACGACGGCCATGCAACAGCTGTCACTTGGCTCAATTAAGCACTCACTACTTTCGTAGTAATTCCAAGGATGTCAAACCCTGGTAAGGTTCTTCGTTTATCATCGAATTAAAGAACACGATCCACCGCTTGTGCGGGTCCCCGTCAATTCCTTTATGTTTTAGTCTTGCGACCGTACTCCACAGGCGGGATACTTAACGCGTTAGCTTCGTTACTGAGGGGGTCGATACCCCCAACAACTAGTATCCATCGTTTACGGCGTGGACTACCCGGGTATCTAATCCGGTTCGCTCCCCACGCTTTCGTGCCTTAGTGTCAGAAATGGTCCAGTAGCCTGCCTACGCCATTGGTGTTCCTTCTAATATCTACGGATTTCACTCCTACACTAGAAATTCCAGCTACCTCTACCATTCTCGAGTTATGCAGTTTGAATAATAGTCTGTATGGTTGAGCCACCAGGTTTCACTATTCACTTACATAACCACCTACGCAACTCTTTACGCCCAGTCACTCCGGATAACGCTTGGATCCTCCGTATGACCGCGGCTGCTGGCACGGAGTTAGCCAATCCTTATTCGTTAGTTACCGTCAAATTCTTCGCTAACAAAAGCAGTTTACGACCCGAAAGCCTTCATCCTGCACGCGGCGTTGCTCCATCAGACTTTCGTCCATTGTGGAAGATTCCTTACTGCTGCCTCCCGTAGGAGTCTGGACCGTGTCTCAGTTCCAGTCTGGCTGATCATCCTCTCAGACCAGCTAACGATCGTAGACTTGGTGAGCCATTACCTCACCAACTATCTAATCGTACGCGGGCTTCTCCCAAAGCGTATAAAACTTTAATCCGAAGACCATATGCGGTATTAGACACCGTTTCCGATGCTTATCCCTCACTTTGGGGTGAATTCCCACGCGTTACTCAGCCGTTCGCCGCTCGTGTACCCCGAAGGGCCTTACCGCTCGACTTGCATGTATTAGGCACGCCGCCAGCGTTCATCCTGAGCCAGGATCAAACTCTCCATAAAAATGTGACTTGTTTCCAAGTGAATGTACATTTAAAACATTTATAAATTAACTGACGATGATTTGCACTACCAAATTGTAAAAATACTTGTCTCATTCCTCAATAGCGACACCTACGTGTAGTGTTTGTGGCCTCGCAGGAAACTCAGACTTAAAGACCATCATACCGCAGTATCAGAGGCGGTGTCAAGGGTTATAGGTTTATAGTTGCAGTAAAAAATGCAACGAAGATTCCAACTGCCAAACCTAGGATCGCGCCAACCGCTACCTCTAGTTTGGTGTGACCGAGGGCGACGTATGGAATTCTGGCCTTCATGCTCTTGTTTTTGATGGCTTCGCGTATAGATTGACCCTGTTCACCAGAACTACGACGAACACCCATAGCATCGTAGGCCACAACTGCGGCGAACAGCAGAGCAGTCGCAAATAATGCAGTGTCTATCCCGTCTTTTAAGCCAATGACCGTTACTAGGCTGACAACAGTTGCGGTGTGCACGCTAGGCATATTGCCAGAGTGCAGAACTACAGAGCTGTCGAACCAGCGGCCGTTCTTTATAGATCCCAGAATATACTTGATCAATTGAGCTATCACCCACGCTAAAGCTGCACCGATCAAATATATTGAGATATTCATTCTTCTTTAGTTTCCTCTTGTTTGTCCTGCTGGTCAAGGATTATACCTAGCGAAGCCACGGTATCTTCGTCGTTGAGACGCATGATCCTGACACCCTGGGTGGTGCGCCCAAGTGTTGGGATATCCTGTAAACCTACTCGAATAGTCTGGCCCTGGGTTGAGATGATCAGTATCTCGCTAGCATCTGGGTCGATTGATCGAACAGATACGATGTTACCGGTCTTTGCAGTTACAACTGCAGACTTGATACCGACTCCACCACGTTTGTGAGACGGGAAGTTACTAGTGTTAGTTAGCTTTCCGTAGCCGTTCTCGCTCAGTACTAGTAGAGGCTTTGTTTCGTCTGCCAAGTCCATGCCGACAACGCTGTCGCCAGGTCGCAGGCGCACGCCACGTACACCGCGAGCTGATCGTCCCATTGGTCGAGCATCTTTTTCACTAAAGCGGACTGCTTGGCCGGCAGATGTAGATATTATTACATCGTCTTCACCGTTACTTCGTTTGATCCACCTCAGTTCATCGCCGTCGTCTAATTTGATTGCGATCAAACCACTGGTGCGAATGTTTGCGTAGTCTTTGAGCGGAGTTTTCTTGACCGTGCCCTTGACCGTCGACATCAGCAGATAGCCGTCATCTTTTTCGCCCTTGGCGATCTTGATGATTGAGGTGATCTTTTCCTCTGGCTGTAGCTGCAGTAGGTTTACAACTGCCACACCCTTGGCTTGCAGACTGGCAGAAGGTACTTCGTGGGCCTTGAGGCGGAATACACGACCTCTGTTAGTAAAGAACAATAGCCAATCATGAGTGCTGGCTGGCACTAGTTGGTCTATTATGTCCTCTTCCTTAGTTGTCATGCCGCGCTTGCCTTTGCCGCCGCGGTGCTGCTTGCGATATTCACTGACCAAAGTTCGCTTTATGTAGTTTTCTGTTGTCAAAAGAACTACTGTTTCTTCTTCTGGAATCAGCTCTTCGTCACTAAACTTGCCTAGCTCTTGATTGATTATCTTTGTACGACGCTCGTCGTTGAACTTCTCTTTCATCTCGGCCAGCTCGTCTTTGATGATACCCAAGATCTTTTGCTCATCAGCCAAGATTGCTTCTAACTCTGCAATCAATTTCTTTAGCGATGCCAGTTCTTCTTCAACTTTATCGCGCTCTAGGCCAGTTAGAGCCCTTAGCTGCATTTCCAAAATAGCTTTTGCCTGGATCTCACTGAGTTTGAACTTCTTCATCAAGTTTGCGCGGGCTTCTTCGGTAGATTTGCTAGCGCGAATAGTCTTTATGACTTCGTCGATATGGTCTAGGGCGATCTTTAGACCCTCTAGAATGTGTGCTCGATCTTTTGCTTTGCCTAGTTCAAATTCTGTTCGACGACGCACGACAACCTGTCGGTGTTTGATGTATTCGGTCAATATATCTTGCAAGCCCAGTACCCGAGGCTGTATACCATCGATCAGCGCTAGCATGTTGTAGTGATAGTTCGTCTGTAGCGAGGTCAATTTATATAGCTGATTTAGAACTTTCTTTGGATAGGCGTCTTTTTTGAGCTCAATAACAACTCGAACAGAGCCACGCGCACTTTCGTCGCGAATGTCACTGATGGTTGTGATCTTCTTTTCCTTGACTAGGTCTGCCATTCGCTCAATCAGGGTTGCTTTGTTTACCGAGTACGGCATTTCGGTCACTATGATCTGGTGACGGCCTTTTTTAGTCTCTTCGATTTCGGCAACGGCTCGTATAGTTATGCCGCCACGACCGGTCATATAGGCTTGCTTTAGCGGTGCACCACCGTAGACAATACCACCGGTTGGAAAGTCAGGACCTTTGACGTGTTTTAGCAGGTCATCAATAGTAGTGTCGTCCGGATTATCAATAATCTGAACGATCGCATCGATCAATTCACCGAGGTTGTGTGGCGGAATATTGGTAGCCATACCAACAGCGATACCGATCTGGCCATTTAGCAAAAGGTTTGGTAGTTTCGCAGGTAGAACAGATGGTTCTTGGCGCGTACCGTCGTAGTTATCGCGAAAATCAACAGTGTTTTTATCAATATCAGCCAACAATGCTTCGGCATGTTTGTTCATTTTGGCTTCGGTATATCGATATGCAGCCGCTGGGTCGCCGTCCATAGAACCAAAGTTACCCTGGCCATGGACCAACATGTAACGCATAGACCAGTCCTGGGCCATACGAACCATAGACTCATAAATCGCACTGTCACCATGAGGGTGATATTTACCCATGACTTCACCGACAATCTGGGCGCTTTTGACAGTTTTACTACTAGCGCGAACGCCCATCTTTTCCATAACGTACAAAATACGTCGGTGAACAGGCTTCAATCCGTCACGTACATCAGGCAGCGCACGTTCGACGATAACACTCATAGAGTACCGCAGGAAGTTATCTTCCATGATGTCTTCGACTGTTCGTCGCTCCATCACCTTGGAGTGAGTTTGCGGCCTTAGCTCTTGGTTTAAAATTTCGCCTTCGATTGGTGGTTTTTGTTCGTCTTCCATATCTAAATATCCAGATCCTCTAATTTAACAAATTTGGCACGTGACTGTATGAAATTCTTGCGCAGCTCTACTTCTTCACCCATCAGTTTAGTAAAGATAGCGTCAGCTTTTTCGGCATCTTCGACTTTCACTTGTACTAGCACACGATTTTCAGGGTTCATAGTGGTCTCCCATAACTGCTCGGCATCCATTTCACCTAGACCCTTGTAGCGCTTTTGTTCGGTAAAGCCGGCTTGTTTGTAGCGATCATCATCTTTATCAACCTTTAGGCCTTCTTTTTTGCGCTCTGCGATCCTTTCGCCCAATACTATATCTAACTCTTCCTCGTTATAAATGAATGTATTTTCTTGTTTACCTGATTTTACCAGTTCAAACAGTGGTGGTTTTGCCAAGTATATATATCCACCATCAACAACTTCGCGCATATAGCGGAAAAAGAATGTCATTAGCAGCGTCGCGATGTGACTACCGTCAACATCGGCGTCAGTCATGATAATGATTCGATGGTAACGCAGGCCATCGACATCAAAGGAGTCCCCTATGTTCACGCCCATGGCTTTGATAAGACTGACAATTTCATTGTTGTTGAGCATGCGGTCTAACCTAGCACGTTCAACGTTCAAAACCTTACCGCGGAGCGGCAAAATAGCCTGAGTTTTGCTGTCTCGACCTACTTTGGCCGATCCACCGGCAGAGTCACCCTCTACTATATATAGCTCTGAATCTTCTGGGCTCTTGCTAGAACAATCTGACAATTTACCAGGTAGACTGAGGCCGTCTAGTGCGCCTTTACGGATAACGTTGTCACGGGCGGCGCGAGCTGCTTTACGGGCACGAGCTGCCAGCAAAGCTTTACCAACAATCTTTTTGGCTACTGCTGGGTTTTCCTCGAGGTAGTAGCTGAAGTATTCGTTCATTACCTGTTCAACGTAGCGTCGAACTTCCGGGTTACCTAGCTTGTTCTTTGTCTGACCTTCAAACTGAGGGTCGGGCAGTTTGACTAATATAATAGCCGTTAAACCTTCACGAATGTCATCACCAGTTAGGTTCTCTTCTTTTTCCTTTAGTATGCCACTCTTGCGCGCATAGTCGTTGATGACACGAGTCAAGGCTGAGCGAAAACCAATCAAGTGAGTACCACCATCTGGCGTTAGTACGTTGTTGGCAAATGGTTTCACGATTTCGGTGAATGTTTCGTTATACTGTATCGCTACCTCTACCATTGAGTCTTCGACTTGGCGTTCGACGTAAAATGCATTGTCCGAAACAACTTCCTTGCCAATGTTTAGGTGCGTAACGTAGCTTTGGATACCGCCTTCAAAATAAAATGATTGCTCCTCATTAGTTCGGTCATCTTTGACCGTCACAAATATGCCCTTGGTTAGGTACGCTTGGTGTCGCAAATAATCAACAATCCATTTGTAATCAAATTCTACTGTTTCTTTAAAGATTGTCGGGTCTGGATAAAATGTAATAGTCGTGCCTGTCGGCCGGTCAGTTTTGCCAACTTTTTTGAGCGGGGCTTTTGCAGCACCCTGTTCGAACTCTATACGATACAGTTCGCCCTTTTGAACAACTTCGGCAATCAAAAGTGTTGATAGTGCGTTGACCACACTCGATCCCACACCATGTAGACCAGATGAAACCTTGTAGCCACCGCCACCAAACTTACCACCAGCATGTAGCACTGTCAGGACCGTCTCTAGAGTGCTGAGTCCAGTTTTAGGGTGTTTATCGACAGGAATACCGCGACCGTCATCAGTGACCGTTAGGCCGCCGTCAGCTAGCACTGTGACGACTATTTTGCTAGCATGGCCAGCAATAGCTTCGTCGATCGAGTTATCTGCGATTTCTTTAATTAGGTGGTGGACGCCGTCGTACCCCGTACTACCTATGTACATTCCTGGGCGTTTACGAACTGGTTCTAGACCTTCAAGTACCTGGATTTGTGCTGCATCATAAGCAGCAACTGGTTTTTGTTTAGCCATTGTGTAGATTTTTCTCCCTCGGTTCTGTTTCCAACTTAATATACATTATACCACAAAATGTTAGCAACATGCTAGGGGTGATTTAGCTAAAATATGCTATGATTAGTCATATAAAAAGAGGGTGGTTCTAGTAAAAATGTCGCGAAAGATTATTACCAACGCACTGCAAAGTCCCAGTTTGGTTGGTGAGCTAAAAGATTACCATAAAAGCATGGTTAATGACGTTGCAAAACGTGGCTTACTGGTGTTGCTGTCGGCGGCCCTGCTACTGCTGCAATACGTCGTCTTA
>JACPYF010000012.1 GCA_016196195.1 Candidatus Saccharimonadota bacterium
CTTCCTTTAATTCTTCTGCTGATTTATGATTCATATTAACCACCGAACCTTGCACGTTTTTGTTGCTCGATTGATTCCTCGGTCAGGATTCGGTTTGTCCGAATGATGTCGGCAATGATAGCAAGTGCAAAACAAAGGAAGCTAGCAAATAATACAACCATACCTACGATCAACGACTGCAAATGCTGGCCATGCTGATCGACGCTTAGAAAGTATAGGTATCGTACAAATGGGAACAAGCCTATTACCAGCAGTACTAGGCCAGACGTTATAAATACTGCGTTTGGTCTGTACATCAAATACGTTCGAGTTATTGCAGCGGCGCTCTCAAAAACATGCTGCCACATACTGTTAAACAAGCGTGATTCACGAGTTTTGACATTTGTACTGATAGGGATTGAGGTTATAGCTAGTCGCTTGTTACCGGCCTGGATGATTGTTTCCATGCAGTAACTAAAGCGTGTGATGATGTTTAGGCGAAATAGTGACTCACGCGAATATGCCCGAAAGCCACTGGCAGCGTCTGGTAAGTCAGTACCCGCTGCTTTGTTAACAACCCAGCTACCCAATCGTTGCAACAATTTCTTTAGAGGCGAGAAGTGAGTAATCTTGCTAGTTTGACGATCAGCAACCACGATCTCTGCTTCGCCGCGTAGAATTGGTTGCACCAAGTCAGCGATCTTATCCTGTGGGTGTTGATTGTCGCCATCGGTATTGACCAATATATCTGCGCCGATTGATAGAGCGTATTCTGCGCCGTCACGGAAGCTTCTAGCTAAGCCCATGTTGGTTCTGTGCGTAACAAAATCTTTGACACCATGCTTTTTGGCAAACTCTACAGTTTTGTCGGTTGAACCATCGTCTATGATCACAATTACTATCTCATCAATACCATCGATCTTTTTTGGTATGGTGTCGATAACTGTGCCTAAAGTCTCTTCTTCGTTTAGGCAAGGAATTTGTACAACTAATTTCATTCTTTATATTATACTAGAACAATGACTAAAATAGACCACACCAAGCTAAAAGCTACCCCAGAACAAGAAAATTTTCACCATAAATACACCGAGGAAGGCTCGGGGCTAGTAGGCTCCAAGCTGCTAGATGGGTATTTCAATGCAGTGCAGTCGCTACTAGGCAAAGCTGATCTAAAAAAAGGCAAAGCCCTAGAAGTTGGTTGCGGCGCAGGTTTTTCGACCAAGCGCCTAAATGACATGCTGCCCAGTGGTGTCGAGCTAGAGGCTTCAGAATATGTCGAAGACCTCATACCAGACGCCAAAAAATTAAACCCAGGAATGAAAATAACAGCCGAGAGCGTATATGAACTAAAACGTAAAGACGAATCACTGGACCTAGTGTTTTTGCTAGAAGTCTTGGAGCATTTAGATTACCCCGAGACCGCATTAAAAGAAATATCACGTGTAGTTAAGCCGGGCGGGTATTTGGTGTTAGGTGTGCCACGTGAACCATTGTGGCGAACGCTGAACATGGCTCGTCTAAAGTACGTGCGTGATTTTGGCAACACAACCGGACACTTAAACCACTGGTCAAAGCGTAGCTTGGTCAAACACGTTAGCGAAAACTTTCACGACGTGGTAGAAGTACGATCACCGCTACCGTGGACGCTGGTTCTAGCTCGTAAGCCTAAATAACTATGAATAAAAAAATCATCAACTACCTACAACTATTACTAACAGTAATATTGGTAGTATTTATTGTTTTCAAGGCAGGAGATTTTCTGGAACGCGTAGACTGGCAAGTAATCGCCAGTAATTGGCCCATCATAATAATCTCTGGTTTGATATTTTTGTGCGGATATATATTGTTGGCCTGGCACTGGCTAGCGGTATGTCGCATTGTTGATAATAAAACCAACCCGCGTCAGTGGCTAGCGTTCTTTGCCTCTCAGCCATACAAATATTTACCGACAAGCATATTCACATTTTCATCACGAGCAAACTTTGCAAACAAATTTGGCATGAGCCTAAAGCACAGTAGCGAAGCACAGGTCATAGAGAACATAAACTTGATTGGATCTGCACTGGCTATGGGCGGTATTTTATTGTTGCTAAGCACCTACCCTTGGTATGGGCTTGCCGCGACGCTACTAGCCGCTATGTTTTGCGCACTTGTGTGGCAAAAGCGTTCAATAAAAGTACCTAAGCTAAATCTAACAATTGATCTAAGAGACTGGCTCAAGACGGTGGCGATCGTTTCGTTAGGCTGGTTGATCATTGGTCTAGGATTTTTTGTAATAGTGATGGGGCTAGAGGGCAGGTTTGTATCAAATCTTTTAGAGCGTTGCACCAGGGTGTTGTAGCTAAAGTCTGTAACCTCACGTTTTTCTATGGCCTGAACCAACCCATCTACGGACTGTTCATCAAAAAATATTCCAGTTACACCATCTTCGACAATATCGAGAGCCCCGCCTTTTTTATAGGCTATTACTGGCAGGCCGGCCGCCATAGCTTCGACGGCAACTATGCCGAAGTCTTCTTCGTTAGGGAATAAAAAGCCTTTTGCGCTGTGAGCTAGGTCAACCAATTCTTTGTCACCAATACGGCCGGTGAAAGTTATAGTCGGGCCAGCAAGTTTTTTGAGTCGACTAGTGTCTGGTCCATTACCAATTACAATCAATTTGATGCCCAAGCGGTTACAAGCTTCAATAGCCAGATCGTAACGCTTGTATGGTACATGACGGCCCCACAATATGTAACCATCACGATCAGGGTTGTTCTTGCCAATAAATCTCTTTGTTTCAACTGGCGGGTAAACTACGGCTGCATCGCGTCCGTAATATTTTTTGATCCTGCCCTTTGTCACATTAGAATTTGCTATGAAAAGATCAATACCTTTGATCGATTGTAGATCTTTCTTTCGCATCCAACGAACGAATAAAGGAATAAATGGGCGAATGATTGGTGTCAAAATGCCAAAGTTAAATTCGCGTTTAAATTCGTCGTAGTGGCTCCAGTAATAACGGGTAGGTGTGTGACAATAACAGATATGTTTTGCATCAGGTCTTTTGCGCACGGACTTTGCTTCGGCGCTAGAGCTCGAGATTATTAGGTCATATTCATCAAGATCCAGTTTGCGAAAGGCGAATGAACGCAGCACCGGCCACAATACATGTTTGTATCGGACAAAACTAGGCAGCACTTTTTGTAGGTATGTTGTGCGAACATCCTTTTCATTAAATGGCTTTGCGGCCTTTTTGTCATAAACACTGGTATATATAGGTGCATTTGGATAAAGCTTGGACAACTCCAATACTACTGGCTCGGCCCCGCCCATACTGGTTAGCCAGTCATGAATTATGGCAATTTTTGGTTGCTTCATATATGACTATTGTAGCACCCGTTACTGGTGTGCGGCTTCTGCTATCTCTCTTAGCTTATCTTTATCAAACACACCATCTCTTATCTCTACACTAGATGCCAATAATATCTTGTCTACAACTTTGCGAATTTCTGCAATATTATTCATATCAACTCCGCTGGCAACAGCCAATTCCTTTCCTTGTGGCAGAACTCTACTCATGGCGTCCAGCTTTTCTATGGATGCAGGGCTTCCTGTTCCCGGCCCACTAGTTGTGATAACGTCAATCCAGTCAGGAGCATTTTTTGTAAGATATGCAGCCAGTACAGGATCATCCGTATAGTCCGGCCTATACTTGAAAGCTATGCCGCCAAATATCTTTACGTCCCTGCCAATAGTTCTATTTCGAGTCATGCCTTCATCTTCGCCATAGTCTGACCAGAGCCCGTCGGGTGGAGTCGTACCATTCGTTTCGGTAACTACTCTCCTGAGAGCGGCGCTAGCTTGGTGCCCTAGTATATTCATGCCTATGAAGGATTCCGGAAAATCAGCCCTAACTGCCTCGTATGTTTTCATAATGCCATCAGAGCTAGGGTCATGATGGTCTATCAAAAACAATCCATCAACCCCTTGTTCAAAAGCTACATGCGCTTGTTCGACATTGCCTTCAATGTCACTAGTCGTATGCAGTACGGGGTAAATTTCTGCAGTGTTTTTACTTTGCGCCATCTTTTTTTATGACTACCCATAGGGTTTTGAACAATATTTTGACATCTAACCAAAAGCTCCAGTTTTGGGCATAGTAGCTTTCTAGTTCTATACGCTGTTCAAAGCTCAGATCGCTACGACCAGACACTTGCCACAAGCCTGTAACACCAGATTTGACTGAATGCAGCAGTGCGCCGCGGCCGCGAGTTAGTTTCATTTCTTGCGGCAATATTGGTCGCGGTCCGACTAGTGACAAGTCGCCCTTTAGCACATTGAACAGTTGGGGTAGTTCGTCTAGTGAGCTGTCGCGTAGGAATTTACCAAAACCAGTGATGCGAGGGTCATTTTTTACCTTGCGATGAAGGTCGTATTCTAGCGCCAGGTCATCACGCCCCATAGAACGAAATTCATCAGCGGCATCACGCTTGCCATATTTAGGATTCATAGAACGGAATTTTAACAACGTGAATTTCTCGGAATAACGACTGAGCCTAGCGCTCTTGTACATAGCTGGACCTGGATTGAATATTTTTTGTAGTATCCATAGGATTACTAGGAAAGGCGAGAGGATGATCAGCAGTGGGATAGTTACTATTAGGTCAAAAATGCGTTTGACTACTTCACCCCACCCGATCAGCGCGGTTTGAGAAACCGAAATCATAGGATAGCCTAGGAATAGATCGACAGTGTTTTTACCCGAATAAAATTCGCTTTTACCCGGTATAAAGTTGTAGTCGATATGCTTTGTCTGAGCAGCCCGCAGAATCGCTTGGTTTTTACTGTCGTCTTCGAACAGATCAGTTTGTATGATTGCTGTAATATGTAGGTGTTTGATGGAATCTAGTGCACGTTGCACAGAATTGTAGTGAGCGATGTCGAGACCTTTGGGTATCAAACTTTTCGGCCCAGCAATCGCCGATATGTGATAACCACTTTTACTAGTTTGGCTGAGCTGTTCGACAATGTCGGTCGCTGTATCTCCGGTTCCAATAACCAACAATCGGTGAGCACCAACGCCATTTCTAAATAAAACGCCTCGAACAGTGTGGATTATGAAACGACTGAGTACTAATAGAACGAATGAAGCTATAAACGCGTATACAGCGACCAAACGTGCTGGGAAAACATTTTCTCCAGACAAAAACTCGTAACCCAAGACCAAAAGGATTCCAATAAACGATCCCACAAATAGCTTCATTGTTTCACTGGCACGTTTGTTGCGGATGTTGCGATCATATAGACCAAGTGCAGCTAGGGTGATGATCCAAAATGGGGCAATAGACAAAAATGTTAGTAGGTAATCTTTGGCGGCGATTTGCTCAATCAGTGGGCGGGCATCTAGCCGTACGCGCAGAACATATGCAATCAAAAATGCGATCGCCAGTACAAAGAGGTCGGCTAATATCAGAAATAGGCTATAAAAAACGTTGTTTCTCACTCGCATAGGCACAACTATTGTATCATTAAAGAGTGAAAAGTTTAGATAGGCTCACAACTTTAGCCACTGGTTTGCTGTTATTTGTTTTTGCCGTGATTATCTTTCATGCGCCACTATCTGTCTATCTAGGGCAATTTTTTCAACCAGAGCTAGTAAAAGCCTGGAAAGAAGCACTGTTATTAGTCGTTATTCCTCTAGTTTTGTATCTGTTATGGCGCGCAAAGCTGTTGCGAAAATTTAGTAGTGATTTGTTGCTGCAGCTAATTGTTGTATACGCAGGACTGCACTTTGTATTGCTATTTGCAGTCCCTACAAACTCATATCAGAGGCTGGCCGGTTTGAGCATTGATCTGCGTTATTTGTTATTTTTTGTTCTGGTATTTTCTGTAATTGTGCTGCAACCTAGCCTACGAAAACTTTTTGTAAAGGTAGCCACGATTTCTGGTAGCATCTCGCTCTTTTTTGCAACCTTGCAGGCAACGATCTTGCCGAGTGACATATTGAAATATCTAGGATATTCCAAAGACACAATCGCGCCGTACCTGACGGTTGATAAAAATGACAATTTCATCAGAATCAACGGCACATTTAGAGGCCCCAACCCATTAGGAGCTTATGCCGTATTGTTTCTGAGTCTCGTCTCTGCATTTGTAATAAAGAAACAACGCACTTTCCTAAAGTACAAATGGCAGATTTCAGCTTTGGCATTGTTTGCTATTGTTGCACTTTGGGCTAGTTACTCGCGCAGCGCATTATTGGCGTTGCTCATCAGCTTTGGTGTGATTGTTTTGGTGGCATTGTCGCGCAAGATAGAGATTCGCTATTGGTTCAGCTTTGTCGTAATTGTGGTAGTGATTGTGGGTAGCTTGTTCGCATCACGCGATTCATCGTTTGTTCAAAACGTAGTGCTACATAACAACCCAAAGGATGGCAGTGCTGTTGATTCAAACGATGGCCACGCTGACTCGCTTTCTGCTGGATTGGAAAAAGCTATTCACCAACCATACGGTGGCGGTATAGGCTCTGCTGGCTCGGCATCGCTACAGTCAGACTCACCAAATATTATTGAAAATCAATATTTATTCATAGCGCAAGAGGTCGGCTGGCTCGGCCTAGGCCTCTTTATAGTTATATTTGAACTAATCATGTGGCGTTTGTATCAAAGCAGGCGAGACTGGCTGAGTCTGGGTGTATTTGCTAGCGGTATTGGATTGGCTTTTATCGGATTTTTATTGCCAGTGTGGGCAGACGACACGGTCAGCCTGGTCTGGTTTGGGCTAGCAGCAGTGGCCCTTGGCTCTCACTACAAAGTAGGTAGCAAGAAATGACACGTCCAACCAAAAAACAAACTGAACTCTTAGAATATTTAAAAGGCTTTATATCATCTACTGGCTATGGTCCTAGCTATCGTGAAATACAGAGGGCGCTAGGTTATAAGTCCGTTTCGACCGTCGCTACACATATAGATGGATTGGTAAAAGCCGGACGTTTACGCAAAAGAGATCGATCGGCTAGGTCTATCGAAGTCGTAGATGTTTCTAGCGCAGTAACAGAAGCTCAGCAAAAATGGCTAGTAAAAAAGGCGAATGAAATAGGTTTCGAGAACGCTAAAAGTGCACTTAATTCCTACGTAAAACCAAGTAAATAGTTTGCAATTATATGTATTTATGTTATTGTAGAAAAGTAAACTCCTAGATCAGGAAGGTAAGCATGTCACCTCTGCTCAAGTTTGGCATAGTGGCTGGGTGTGGTGTCTTGTACGTGGCTTTTGTTATGGCCGACAACAGGACAGAGAGCCGGCCAGAAACTTTCAAGCTGATGCTTGTGTGGTTTCGCAACGCCGTTGGGGCCATCGCCATCGCTGTCATCGCAGTTTTTCTCGGGGCAGCGCTCAACCCGATCACCCAATGAGCCACCGCTCACTCAGAAGGATTGAATTAGTTCACCTTTCGGGGTGAGCTTTTTCAATTTTCAAATCCCTTATATCATCTAGTGTAAAATAACAGTATGAACAAACCCGAAATTCCTGAAGGTACAATACACAAACTACCTGCTGATTTGAAAAAAGCATTGATCACTAATACAAATGGGCTTGCAGCCTGGAATGACATAACGCCACTTGCGCGTAATGAATGGATTTGTTGGGTTGAAAATGCTAAATTGATCGAAACAAGAAAGCGTAGAATAGAACGAATCCCAAAAGAGCTTTCGGAGGGCAAGCGCAGACCCTGTTGCTGGATTGGATGTATCCATCGTCCAGATAAACCGATCAGTAAATCAGTGCAATGGGCGCTCGATAAACAAAACAAATCTATATAACCATATGGCCTTTAACCACTACGCCAAAATAAAACGCATTTTAGATAATGAGCCTGAAGGCTGGGTGATCAAACGTATTGATGAGCCAACTACAGCAACCAATTTCAAGGGTGAAAAAGTTAACTTTACGCACTATTATAGGATTTATGATGCGAAAGGCGTGCCAATAAAATACTGCAAATTTCAGCAGATCGAGCGATTAGCAAAAGTTTTAGAAATTACCGTCGAAGATCTACCAATAATTACAGATTAATAAAAAATCCGTCAGTAATAGATTACTGACGGATTTTTTATGGCTCCGGGGACTGGATTCGAACCAGCGACCTAAACGTTAACAGCGTCCCGCTCTACCACTGAGCTACCCCGGAATACTCGGCTAATTATACGGTGTTAGCTCAGTATTTTCAACAGTTCGTCGCCATATGTTTCTAGGCGTTTTGGCCCCATGCCGCTGATATTCAACAGCTTGGACTTTGTAGTTGGCCTGTATCGTGCCAATTCTTCTAATAAACTATCGTGCGCAACGACGTACGGCGGGACACTATTTTTGCGCGCTCTGGCTGTTCGCCATGTTCGTAATTTTTCTAATAGATCACTGTCTATATCAGGAACGGTTTCTACTACTATTACTTCGTCTGCGATGTCAGATGTTTGCTGTGCAAGTTCGCTAGAGCTTGCTTGCATACTCTGGTCAATTTCGGTGATAGTAGGGTGTAGCAGTAGTGCGCGTTTGTTTATACCGCGTAGATACAATCCATCGATATGGCGTAATCTAGATAGTGCCACGTAACCCATGCCAGGTGCAAAAGCCCTAGATAGATCGATCTCGGCTGCGTCCAGGCTCATACCCTGGCTCTTGTGTATTGTTATAGCCCAAGCCAAACGAAGCGGTAACTGAGTGACTTCGGCACGGGATTTTTCTCCGTCCAGTTGTTGCCAAGTGTATTTATCAACTTGCAAGCTGCGGCCAGTGCGATCTAGTTTTACTTTTGGCAAGCCGGATTCTTTGTCAAATTCGACAACTGTTCCTTGTGTTCCGTTTGCAAACTTTTTGGATGCATCATTTGCGACAAACATGATTTTGGCACCTTCTTTTAGCACTAAAGTCTCGGGCGCTAGAACACTCTTGATAAGTGTCTCTCGGTATTTTTTGGCTCCTTTTGCTTGCATTTCAAATACGTGTTCATCGCCAGGCAATGCATCTAAATGTTTTTGATTGATACGATCTACGTCTGCGTTGTGGGTATAAAGTTTCGTAATTTCATCGCTGTCGGCGGTCGCCTCTAGTCGTTGATTTAGTAGATCTATATGACGCTGACGAAAATCTTGGTTGCGCATAGAAACTAACAAATCCAGTAGGTCGCCGTCTTTTTGACGGTGCTGTTCACCTAGGTATAGGACTTGCGGTTCTAGGTTCGCCCAGGCCTGAGATTGATGAGCAAAATCATCCGCATCACTACCGCGACTGACGGGAGGCAGCTGGAATAAATCACCTACCAGCACTACTTGCAGCCCGCCAAACGGTTGCTGACTCTCGCGGGCATGGCGCAAAAGTTCATCCACCATATCTAGGCGCTTACCGTGCAGCATAGATACTTCATCGATAACTAATACGTCCGCACTACCTAGCGACTTTGCCTTTCTAGATGCGATTAAAGTCCGATCTCGTTTGTCCAGCACATCACGTACGCCTAGCCCTGACCATGAATGTA
>JACPYF010000010.1 GCA_016196195.1 Candidatus Saccharimonadota bacterium
CAAATGAAAGCAACAAAAGGTTCATATAAAAAAGCTACGGGGTGGAACACTCTCATTTTTTGTGTTTATCCTGCCGGTTCGACTGCCCGCTTTGTTATAGCAGCTGTCAGTAAATCTGAAAATATGTATACATATTCTTCGCAAAATGGGTTACTGCAATATGTAGGTACATGGACTAGCTCGGCCTCGCCTTTATCAAGCGCCTTAGGGATCCCAAATAGTCCTCCGGTGTGGTGTGAATGGGCCTTTAGCGACTCTGGTGGCTGGAATCCAAATATGATTGTTAATTAAAACATATATAAATTTGTAGGCCACCTTCAGGGCAACATAAACGCAGATAGTTAGTTTTTTCGTACCTCTGTTATAATTGAACATAATGAATGATATAAAAGAGGCAATCAACAAATCAGTAAAAGAATTGTTCGGTGTGGATGTTACAGTTGAATTAACTCGACCCGACGCGCAATTTGGTGATTTTAGTTCAAATATTGCATTGCAGCTAGTAAAAAAACTGGCAAATCCGCCAGCTGGCGGACCGCGCGAGATCGCCGAGATATTGGTTGAAAAAATAAGAGATCATCAATCTATAGCAAAAGCTGAAGTTGCTGGCCCAGGGTTTATAAATGTTACTTTAACCGACAGTATATTAAATGATTTTGTCCGTAGTGTTGTCGATAGCAAATTAATGGATCGTTTAAATAAAAACAGAGATGGCCAAACGATTGTTATCGAGACAAACAATCCAAACCCGTTCAAGGCTATGCATATTGGCCACGCGTTTAACGCTATCTTGGCCGATACAATTGCGAATTTGCTAGATGCTGACGGAGCCAAAGTTTATCGTGTTAGCTATCACGGAGATGTCGGCCTGCATGTTGGCAAAAGTATGTACAGTTTACTGAAATATATCGATGGAGATACTGATAAATTAAATAGTATTGCCGAAAATGAAAGAAATTCGTTTATGTCTAGGATGTATGCCGAAGGCTCAAAAGCATACAAAGATGATGAGTCTGTAAAAGTAGAAATTGACGAGCTAGCTCAGCAATCATTTCAACCAAAGTCGGTTCTATACAGAGAGGTCTATGATGTTTGCAAAGAATGGAGCTTTCGGCAAATTGACCAAACTGTTGCTCGGCTAGGTAACAAGCCAATCGAAGAGCAAGGTCGCTTTCTGGAGAGCGACGCTGACGATAGAGGCGTAAAGATCGTGCGCGATAATGTGCCGGAGGTTTTTCAGGAAAGTGATGGCGCCTTGATATTCCCAGGTAGTAAATACGGAGCATTTGATAACGCATTTGTTGCTAGTAATGGCCGAGGACTATACGCCGCACGTGACTTGGGTCTGATGCAGCTTAAAAATGAATATTATCATCCTAAAAAAAGTTATATTGTGACAGCAGAGGAGCAGCGAGCTTATTTTGTAGGTGTCATAGCGGCGGCCGAGCTATGTATGCCTGACCAAAAAGATGTAACAGTGAATATTTCACATGGCACGGTCAAGCTCACAACCGGAAAGATGAGCTCTCGTGACGGTGATGTAGTAGAAATAGATTGGCTGCTAGAGCAAATCGCAAATGCGGTCAAAGAGCATGGCGGCGAAGACAACCAAGCCATCGAGGCGGGCGCCCTACGATATCAATTTTTGAAGGTAAAAATTGGATCGGACGTAGTATTTGATATCAATGAAGCTATTAGTGTGGCTGGAAATTCTGGTCCGTACTTGCAGTATGCGCATGCCAGGGGGCGGTCAATATTGGAAAAATCAGCAAATAAAATAACCGGTTCATACGAGCCAAATTTTGATGAATCAGAACGCCTGTTAGTTCGCAAGATGACCGAATATCCAGAGATTATAGAACATGCAGCACGCGAACTTGCGCCGCATTATATTTGTACTTATTTATACGAACTATCTCAAGAGTTCAATCGCTTTTACGAAAAGAACCGCGTGATAGGTGATGAAGCAGAAGTAAAACGCCTCAGCCTAGTTTCGGCATATGTCGGTATCTTAAAATCTGGCTTAGCATTACTTGGAATAGAGGCGCCCAGTAGGGTGTAAACTTGCATACAATCTGCTGGAAGGGTAAAATAGTGTATGTGAGTAACCTCACATAGGGAATAACTAATCTACCCCCATCCGGACGGTGGATTTTTTTGTTCCTTGTACCTATACATCACAACTTTGGAGGTTGCTTGTGGCAAACAAGCCCAGGCGTAAGCTAACAAAAGAGCAGTTCAAAAAGAAGCGCGATGAGATCGCTGGCCAGATCCGTGGTCTCATGGAAGAAAGGCCGGGCTTCTACGGCGAGAACAACAAAGAGGTCTTCGAGTATCTCAGGAGAAAGCTGTGCCTGGATTGCAGTAACGGCTTCATCCGAGCCGCCCTTTACAGCTTGGTCAACAAGGAAGAGATCAAGCGTCTCAGCTGCGATCAAGACGCCGAAACTCCCAAGTCCAAGGACAGGGGCAGGGGAGTTATCTTCCTCAAGGAGGGGGTGCCTTTTGAAGATTTCCCCCCGGAATTCCAGGCATTTGTGCGGGAGAAGAGGCCGGAAATTTTGGCCGTTTAGCTCTGTGATGTGGGGCGTTGCTGATAAAACTAGCAACGCCCCAAACGAATTTTGTTACAATAAAACTAAAGGAAATTATATGATAAGAAAAAAAAGTAAGACAGTCGACTTTGCGACAGCCAACAGCGCTATTGATGTGGATGCGCCGCGTGGCAAGCGCAAGAAAACAGTTGCCAAAAAAGTAGGTGCTAAAAGCGCCAAGCACGCCTATGGATTTATGGATTTTATACGTACGCAGGGAGTAGTCGGACTTGCGGTTGGTTTAGTTTTAGGTGGGGCAGTAACAATCTTGGTTAAATCTTTGATAGACAACATAGTCATGCCGCCGCTTGGCTTTGTCCTAGGTTCTGCCGAAGGCCTAAAGGGGCTTGAGATGACAATCGGCAAGACTGGTGGCAAGCAAGCGATCTTGCACTACGGAGTATTCCTAAACGACCTCGTTAATTTCATAGTGATTGCGATTGTTATATACCTCATCGTACATATGCTGGGGCTGGACAAGCTCGACAAGCGTAATGGCTAGAGTGCAAAAAACAGAGGAGCAATGGCGGCATGAACTAACGCCAGAGCAGTATCACGCCCTGCGAGAAAAGGGGACGGAAGCACCGGGTACTGGTGAGTATGTAGATTTTTACAAGGACGGTATGTATCACTGCGGAGCTTGTGGGCAAACTTTGTTCAGTAGCCAAACTAAATATGAATCCACAACTCCTGGACTGATCGGCTGGCCGGCATTCTCTGAGGCTTCAGACAAAGGCGCAGTGGAGCTCAAAGACGACGATTCGCACGGCATGCAGCGTACAGAAGTAGTATGTTCGAACTGCGGTAGTCACCTAGGGCATTTATTCGATGACAGCAGTTCGCCGAACGGACAGCATTACTGCGTTAATAGCTTGAGTCTGCAATTCACCCCTAAAGATGAGATATAATTGAGCTAATGAGTAAAAAAGCAAAAATTCTTTGGCTAGATTTAGAAATGACTGGCCTAGAGCCCGGTAAAGACGTTATTTTAGAAGCCGCCGCGATTGCAACGGATTGGGATTTTAACGAAATCGCAACGTTCGAAACCGCTGCACATTATGACGATGCTTTTATATTAGAGCGATTTGCCACGCAGCAGTCTTTTTGGGACGAAAATCCAGAAGCGCGTGATGGATTATTAGAGCAAAACAAAACAGCGGTTGATCCCGCGCAGGCGCAAGCAGATTTTTTACAGTTTATCAATGAACATTTTGACTCGGAAGAGAAAGTTCTACTAGGCGGGAACTCAATTCATAACGATCGTAACTTTATAAAGGCCGAGTGGAACGATGTCGAGGCTAGATTGCACTATAGAATGCTAGATGTCAGCGCCTGGAAGGTCGTTTTTGGTGGCAAATACAACAAAATGTTTGCCAAAGATAAATCGCACCGTGCGCTAGACGATATTCGCGGATCTATCATGGAGCTAAAATATTACTTGGGTAAAGTAAAGATATGAAGCACAAAGAACTAGAAGAACATCTGCTGAGTTTACCTGAAGTCTGGCTGGATTATCCGTTTGGTGACGACGCAGCTGTGTACAAGATTGGCCACAAAGAGGACGGTGGGGGCAAGATGTTTGCAATTGTTGGTGAAAAATCCGATCCGCTACGCGTTAGCCTAAAATGCGACCCGCAACTGGCGATTACACTACGCGAAAAATACGAAAGCATCGTGCCCGGCTATCATTTGAACAAAAAACACTGGAATACCGTCATATGTACGGGGCAGTTGAATAGGGACGAAATTTTCGATCTAGTGAGACTGAGCTACGATCTAGTTAAAGCTTGAGTTCCTCTAACTGTTGCTTGGCTTTTCGCAAATGATCATCGAGCTCTTGTAGGGTTGCCTTTAGTTTCTGGTCCTTGCTGAGACCATATGTTTCGGCGATCAGTGCGCGTATTGATTTGATCTTTTTTATTAGAACATCTGTGTAAACTGCGTCTAATTTGTTTTCTAGGTAGGCTTCCTCTATGGTTTTTGCGGTGGATGTGTCTGTCTCTGCTGCAGCTATCGAGCTATCGAGTTTCGCCGGTACCTGCCCAGCTAGGGCTGCGTTGAGGTCCTGAATATCAGTTGTTACACTGAGGTTCAAACTTGTAACAATATTGTTAAGGTCCTGGTTCTTTAAATTTCTAGTAGTTTTTTTGTCAGACAATAGCGCCTGCAGACCACCGTACCTGGCCACTAAATGTTGGGCCTGAACGCTAATTCCTTTTTGGCTACCAGATAACAAGACAATTCCAATTATTATGGCTAATATTAATCCGCCAGCTATGAATAAAGTTTTTCTCGAAAATCTAAAACCGGAATTTTGCGGTTCGGATTGTACGTAGCCGTAATTAGGATCCATCGTGAAGTCTATTTAAGCATAAACATTTACAGAGGTAAATAGTGATATAATATTATCATGCAAGATGCAAAAGAAGACATTCGTTCTAGGATAAATATCGAGGATGTAATAGGTGAGTATGTTCGCCTGCAGCGTGCCGGTCGTAGCTTTAAGGGCCTTAGCCCATTTAATGATGAAAAAACGCCGAGCTTTATGGTCAGTCCGGACAAACATGTCTGGTATGACTTTTCGTCCAACCAGGGCGGCGATATTTATAGCTTTATCATGCAGGTAGAAGGCCTGGATTTTCGTGGTGCGATGGAGTTGTTGGCGCGAAAAGCTGGTGTTGACCTCAGCATGTATCAATCTAGCGAAAAGGGCCTAGGCAAAAAGAAAGAGCGCCTATACGATTTGTTAGATGTTGCTTCACATTACTATCAGCAGACGCTAGTTAAAAACCAGCATGCCCTAGAATACGTGACCAAAAGTCGCAAGTTGAACAAGAAAGTTGTACAAGATTTCAAAATTGGCTATGCACCCAACACCATCGATTCAATAGTTGTGTTTCTAAAGAAAAAAGGGTTCACAGACGCAGAGGTAAAAGACGCCGGAATGACCAACCGTGCAAACAAAGACCTGTTTCGCAGTCGCTTGATGCTACCGCTTCAGGATGCATCTGGCCGGATAGTGGGGTTTACCGGAAGGCTGATCGCCAACGATCCCAAAGCGCCAAAATATCTCAATACACCCCAGACATTGCTGTATGACAAATCTCGTCATGTATATGGGCTACATTTGGCAAAAGAAGCGATTCGCAAGCAAGACAAGGCTGTGATCGTAGAGGGTAACCTAGATGTTGTTAGCTCGCACCAAGCTGGTGTGTACAATGTTGTAGCAACGGCTGGTACCGCTATGACCCAGCAGCACCTAAAGATTATAAAGAGACTCAGCAGCAATATTACGCTTGCCTTTGACAATGACAGGGCGGGCTTGGCTGCAACCGAACGTGCTATAGAGATCAGCCAGCAACTTGGCATAGAACTCAGCATCATTAGCTTGCCAGAGGAACACAAAGATCCCGATGAGTTGATACAGCACGATCCAGACCTATGGAGAAAGGCTATAAAAAACGCCAAACCGGTTGTTGACTGGGTCTTGGCTGAATATGAGAAAAGATATGACGTATCGACAGCCGAGGGCAAGCGTCACTATTCTAGCGCTGGCCTCAATATCATCGGCAAACTTCGCGATCCTATAGAGGCCGAGCATTACATGAAGATAATCGCAGGCAAAACTGGTGTCAGCCTCGATGCCGTTAAAAGTAAACTAAGCTCATACGACCAGCCAGATGATCAGGCGTTAAAAAAAGTTAACATCGAACGCCCCAAAGCAACTTCGAATGAACGAAAAAACCAAGACAAACTACTAGCAATAGCTGTAATGGACCCAAAGGTCAGGGGGCTGTTAATCGAAATGAGTTCTGATGATTTTGAGGCGGACCAACAAAAGGTTTTGTTGCAATATCTAAAAACCATGCCCGATATCGACCTGAGCGGCGATATTCCTGATTCTTTACAGGAGTTAGACACCTATGTTAAAGTATTACTATTAAGAGCTGACGAACGTTATAAGCAGTGGGGCGAAATTGATCGCTACGACGAAACTGCAAAACTGGTTAGGCTGGTAAAAAATCAAACTCGAGAATACAAAAAACGGCAACTCAACGAGGCTTTGAAACAAGCTGAAGCGGCTGGTGATAAAAAGACAAAAGAAAAGTTAGTAAAAGAACTAAACGAAATTATAAAGGAGGCCTAAATTGGCACAAAAAAAAGTAATCATAGCTGACGACGATGATATTTTACAGGATAACGATCTACTAGGTTTTGAAGAACCAGCACCGGATGAGCTAAAGGCCGAAGAAGCCGAAGAGGAGAGCGAAACAGTAGAGCAAACAGATTTTTCTGATGATATTTCTGATGATTCAGTGCGCTTGTACTTGCGTGAAATTGGTAAAATACCACTTTTAAAACCTGACGAAGAACTTGCTCTAGCGCAAAGAGTAGTAAAGGGCGAGAAAAAAGCCAAAGACAAAATGGCCGAGGCCAATATGCGTCTAGTTGTTTCGATTGCAAAGCGTTATTCTGGTCGTGGACTAGATTTTCTAGACCTCATTCAAGAAGGTAACACGGGGCTGCTGCGTGCTGTAGAGAAATTCGACCCTGACAAAGGTTTCAAATTCAGCACCTACGCCACCTGGTGGATCCGTCAGGCGATTACACGTGCAATTGCCGACCAAGCTCGCGTGATTCGTATACCAGTGCACATGGTTGAAACTATCAACAAATTGCTCCGTACGCAGCGTCGTATGACCCAAGAGCTCAACCGTGAGCCAACTATCGAAGAACTAGCCAAAGAGCTAGACATGGAACCAGCAAAGGTTGAATACGTTATCAAGATCAAGCAAGACATCCATAGTTTGGATGCCGGTGTAGGTCGCGATGGCGAAGAAGAAGACTCTGTACTAGGTGACTTTATCGAGGACGAAGATATGGCAAGTCCAGTCGACAGCGCTGCGGACCAACTGCTAAAAGAACAAGTCCAAGAGGTCCTTGGTAGTTTATCTGAACGCGAACAAAAGATTTTACGCATGCGATTTGGTCTAGACGATGGTAAAAGCCACACACTAGAAGAAGTTGGACAAGAATTTAGCGTGACTCGTGAGCGTATTCGACAGATTGAAGCCAAAGCATTGGCAAAACTACGCAAGCACAAAGACGTCAAAAAACTCCACGAATACCTAAAATAGTTTTATTAGAGTCTTCGTAAGACTTTGTGATTTATAGGTATAATAGAAGCATGAAGAGACTTGTTGTTATCGACGGAAAGTCCGTGTTTTATCGTGGTTACTATGCAATGCCGAACCTCAGCATGCGCGACGGCACGCCAACTGGTGGCGTGTACGGATTTGCGGCACTTAGCCTCGAGGTTATTAAAAGTCTCAAGCCAGATTACGTAGCTGTCGCTTGGGACAAGCCCAAAACTAACATTAGACGACGCAAAGAAATCTATCCGGACTACAAGGCTGGTCGTAAGCCGGCGCCACCGGATTTTTATGCGCAAGTTCCTATTTTGCACGAGTTACTAGAGGCTTTTGGTTGGCCGCTTTATGAATTTGACGACTACGAAGCCGACGATATCATGGGCGCGTTGTCCGAGGACGCCAATAAAAAGGGCGTAGAGACTGTTCTAATTACTTCTGACCTAGATATGCTTCAGCTAATTGACGATGACACGCATGTATATGCTCTCAAAAAAGGCTTTTCGCAGATCGAACAGTTCAATTTAAAATCTTTTGAAGAAAAATATGGGCTAAAACAACATCAATTTCTAGATCTTAAAGCTTTGCAGGGTGATAGCAGCGATAATATTCCTGGCGTGCCTGGTGTCGGCGCCAAAACAGCGACAACTTTGCTACAAAAATACGAAACACTAGACGGAATTTATGAGCATATCGATGAAATAACTGGTGGCGTTCATGACAAGTTAGTTGCTGGCAAAAACAGCGCCTACATGAGCAAGGAGATAGCTCGTATCTGGACAGACGCACCGATAAAATTTGACCCTAGCACTACGGACATAGACAAATTAGACCGCGAAAAGCTACGCGAAATGCTAGAAAAGCTAGAATTTCGCAGCTTACTAAAGAATCTGCCCGAGGGAATGCAGGGCGAGCAGCGCGAAAATACCAGCCTAAAGCCTGCAAAAATAGAGCCTCTAGACGACCAAGGCAGAACAAGTATCATTATGGCCCAGCATGTGGCTATTACACCTATCGAGGACAAGCTAATATTGTCACCAGATGCCGAAAATGGATACATTGTATGCGTGCAGGAGGCCCCAAGCCTGCTGAAAAAATCTAAGATAATCGCTTATGATAGCAAATCTATACTGAAAACATTACTAAGCGAGAGTAGCGAACTGCCGCAGGTCCATCACGATATCCGACAGGCCAGCTTTTTGCTAGATGCATCACGCGCCGTTCTGAGCCTAGATGATTTGGCGATGGTGGATCTTGTAGAGGATGACGGCAGCAAGGCCGTAGCAGCGATTTGGTCTATATTTGATCAACAAGTTGAGGCTTTCAAGGAATTTCCTGGCGTTCAGAAGGTGGCTCATGAGATTGATTTTCCTCTAGTAGAGGTATTAGCTCGTATGGAGTACAAGGGTATAAAAATAGAACCAAAAATCTTTGACGTTATGAGTAAAGACCTAACAAAACAACTTGCTAGTATAGAAAAAGAGGCTTTCGCAGCGGTTGGATATGAATTTAATATGGCTAGTCCGTCGCAATTAGCCGATGTTTTGTACGAAAAGCTGCAGTTGCCAACGACTAACGTCAAAAAAGGTAAAACAGGTTACTCGACTGGTGCAAAAGAGCTAGAAAAACTACGCGGTCAGCATCCGATCATTGAGCTGATTGAAAAACACCGCGAACTCAGCAAACTAAAGAACACCTATGTTGATACTTTGCCGAAAATGGTCGATGGAAACAACCGTTTGCACACAAATTTTCGCCAAGATGTAGCAGCGACAGGGCGTCTTTCGAGCATCGATCCGAACTTGCAGAATATTCCAGTACGCACTGAACTTGGCCGTAAAATTCGCCAAGGTTTTGTTCCGGACAAGGGCTTTGTGTTTGTCAGCGCCGACTATTCGCAGTTTGAACTACGCCTAGCCGCTGTTTTGAGTGGCGATCAGTCGATGATCGATGCCTTTAACAACGACGATGATATTCATGTCTTGACTGCAGCTGCAATAGCAGGCGTAGAGCCTGACAAAGTGACAAAGGAGATGCGTTATAGGGCGAAAGCAGTTAACTTTGGCATATTGTACGGACAAGGGTCTCATGGCTTAGCCGTCGGTACGGGTATGACATTTGGCGAGGCCAAGGACTTTATCGAAAAGTATTTCGAACTTCGACCAAAACTTAAAGCTTATATGGATAGTTTACGAGAAAAAGCCCATAGCGAAGGCTATGTCGAAACGCTGTTAGGTCGACGTCGACCAACGCCAGATGTAAAATCATCTAACTTTATAGTTCGTCAGGCGGCCGAGCGTGCTGCTACAAATATGCCTATGCAAGGAACAGCGGCAGATCTAACTAAAATGGCCATGCTGATGGTTGAGGAAAAACTCGGCGATACGGGCGTGCAGCTACTACAGATACACGACAGCATATTGGTTGAGGCTCGTGAAAAAGACGCCGAAAAGGTAGGTAAAATGCTAAAAGAAACTATGGAAAATGTTTATCCAAAATTAGGCGTGAAACTAAAGGTTGACGTCAGCACTGGTAGAGATTGGGGTCAGGTGTGATTAATCAGTTCCGAGGAGAGCATTTTTTTCTTAGTAACATGTATCTTGTTGATAAGTCGCTACCAACACCCGACGGAATATATGTTCCAACATCGGAGCACTTCTATATGTCATCTCGTTTCAAGAGGAAAAAGGATAGAGTCGCGGTTGCTCAGGCTAGGGCGGAAGATGGTGACAATAGAATATTTGCCGACGGACTGGCTGCTAAAAATCTGGCACATGAATTTATTGATGAAGGTAGACCGCACTACGAAACTCCGTATCAGCGTGTTCAGTTGATGCACAGGGCAGTTTTTACCAAGTTTGTTATCAACCCAAGGCTGTCCTATAAATTGCTAGAAACAGGGGGCGAAGAGCTGGTCGAAGGTAACAGTTGGGGTGATAGATTTTGGGGAGTTAGCCCTGCAGAAAATGGTACAGGTAATAACTATCTAGGTATTATTTTGATGAATGTTAGAGAAAAAATGGAGGCTATGTCTGAATGAACGTAAAAATAAAAAAAATACGATCAGATGCCATAATCCCTCAATACCACACGGAGGATTCTGCTGGTGTTGATATTACAGCAGCGATTGATGAGCCTATAGTTATCAAGCCGCTAGAACGCAAACTAATCCCTGCTGGTTTTGCAGTAGAGATACCAAAAGGGTACGAAATACAGATCAGGGCGCGTAGTGGGATGAGCCTAAAGCATGGCATAACAGCCGCAAACGGGGTCGGGACTGTGGATGCAGATTTTCGCGGTGAGATTTGTGCGATTTTAGTTAATCTCAGCAACGAAGATTTCACGATTGAGCCAGGTATGAGGGTCGCGCAAATGGTTTTGTCGAAATACGACAAGATCGAGTGGGACGAGATAGAAGATCTAGGCGAAACAAAAAGAGGAGAGGGCGGTTATGGCAGCACAGGACACTAAGGCTATTATTTTTGACTGTTTTGGGGTGCTGTATCTCGGTGCGCACAGGGCATTAGAAGAGCGCTGGCCAAAGCATGCAGTAGAACTCGACAACCTAACCAGGCAGCTAGACTATGGCTACATGGACAAGGACGAGTACTGCAAAGTAGCGGCAAGTATTGTTAGCAGTAGCCCTCAAAAAATTGAAGGAATACTCAAGAGCGAACATACGCTCAATTCACCACTAATAACTTATATAGAAAAGGAATTAAAGCCGCACTACAAAATAGGCATGGTTAGTAATATCGGCCGCGGTTGGATACAAAATATGTTCGATGAGTATCTGCTAGAAAATGTCTTTGATGTGGTTGTGCAGAGTGGAGATGAGGGGGTTACCAAACCACATCCACAGATATATGAGCTTTGTGCCGAGAGGCTAGAGCTCGAGACTGATGAGTGCTTGTTTGTTGACGATTTACCAGAAAATATTGCTGGTGCAGATGCCGCCGGCATGCGTGGAATAGTTTATGGCAACCTATATGATCTAAAAAAAGAGATTGCCGAGGTGGTACCCTAGATGCCCGAGCTTCCAGAAGTTGAAACGGTGCGTGTGGGTTTAAAACGACTGATTGTTGGTAAAAAAGTAGCCAGCCAATCACACGATTGGCCAAAAAGCTTTCCGAATAGCCAGGGTGACGTGAACCAGTTTTTAATTGGCAGTAAAATTTCTGATGTTCGTCGTCGAGCAAAAGTCTTGATAATTGATCTTGATACCAAGTACAGCCTGGTTATACATTTGAAGATGAGACTACTGCCGACTATCGAAATACCAAATATAGATTTCATGAAGAAAGTTGGCCCGGAGCCGCTAGAAACAGAATTTACATCTGATATATTGCATCAACGCCTGCAGAGACGCAAAAACAGCTCTATAAAGGCCGCCCTGCTAGATCAGACAGTTCTAGCGGGCATTGGCAATATTTATGCTGACGAGAGCCTGTGGGGGGCTAAAATACATCCTGAAACCAAAGTTGGCCAACTAACTAAACCTCAGACCAAAAAGCTATATACTGAAATAGTGAATGTTCTCAGATTATCAATCGAAAAAGGCGGTAGTACCGACAGAAACTACGTAAATGCCGAAGGCAAAAAAGGTAGCTATATCGAATTTGCCAAAGTCTTCCGCCGCGAAAATCTACCGTGCCCTAGGTGTAGCACGACTATTATCAAAACTCGTGTTGCTGGTCGAGGTACGCACTTGTGTCCGAAATGTCAGGTGGTTCAAAATGATTAGCCTGCTATATGGAGAAAATGATTTTGAGTTAAAAAAACACCTCAAAAAAATCGTTAGCGAGTTTGCAGATGCAAATTCTACTGAAAAGATCGATGGCGACAGTATAACTATTGATGATTTACCTAATTTACTATCTGGTATGAGTCTGTTTTCGCAAAATAGGTTAGTTGTTTTGTATGACGCCAGTAGCAACAAAGACGTCTGGGACAAACTTGCTGATTATATCGAGAATGATAACAGCGATACGCAGCTTGTACTGGTTGAAGCTAGCCCAGATAAACGCACAAGGACCTTCAAGCAACTACAAAAGCACGCAAACGTAGTGCAGTTCAATAATTTAAATGAAAACGAGGCAAAAAGTTGGCTTTTGAATGAGGCAAAAGCGTCTAAGGTTGATTTGACTGCTACATTGGCAGAAAAAATTGTCGCTCGAGCCGGCGTAGACCAATGGAAATTACATTTTGCACTGCAAAAACTAGCAAACACGGACGAAATAAACGAGCAATCTATAAACGAACAAATAGAAGCCTCAGTACAGGCAAATGTTTTTGCACTGATAGACGCTAGCCTGCAAAAATCACCACAAAAAGTACATAAACTAGTAGGCGAGGCTAGTTCTAGCGAAGACCCGTACTTTTTCTTTGGCCTGTTTTCTTCCCAGATGTTTCAACTTGTTGCGTTGGCGGTTAGTGACAAAAAATCAGCCGAAGTAGCGGCTGATTTAGGTGTTCATCCTTATCCTTTGCAAAAACTTAGCAGTGTAGCTAGGCAGTTAAATAAAAATGATTTGCAGAAAATTGCCTTTATTGTGGCTGAGTGTGACGATCAAATAAAACGTTCCGGCGCAGAGCCGTGGCTGCTGATAGAGCAAGCCCTAATAAAGATAGCTAATAGGTAAAACTAAGCTTTTTTTGCTGGTTTTTTAGCAGCAGGTTTCTTTACGGCAGGCTTTTTAGCGACAGTTTTCTTGGCTGGCGCTTTTTTAGCAGCGGGTTTAGTAGCTTTTTTAGTACCAGTTGCTAGTTTTACACCGGCAGCTTTAGCTTCTTTAGCTAGCTGAGCTTTGCGTCGAGATGCGGTGTTGATTTTCATCAAGTTCTTTTTCACTGCTTTGTCGTATTCGCTTTGGGCTGCAGATAGGGTTGCAGCGCTAGGTTTTGCACGGAATGCTTTTACAGCGGTCTTTATGTCACTCTTTAAGGCAACATTGCGAGCGCGTCGTTTGGCATTTTGGCGCATACGTTTGATAGCAGATTTGATAATTGGCATATTGTTCTATTAGCTCCTTGGTGGTTTATAGAGATTTATTAAAAGTTTCAAGTAGCTACTATAGCGCCCTAAAGGTGTTTTGTAAAGTATTAACTGGTTTGTTGACCGGGTATTTTGAACTGATCTGGGACTTTTGCGGGTGCCGGGACTGTTTGTGGCGGTGGAATAGTACCGATTGATTGGCTCTCAGTACCGTCTGTAGATGCTGGGGGTAGCGGTGGCAGACTAGAAAAATCTGGTAACGGCGGCGGTGGAACTGGCGGCAAGCTTGCCGAGGCGGCCTTGTGGGCGCCAACACCGGCTTCAATATCTGCCAGGGTGTTCACTTTTGGTTCATTGTTAGTAACCTGAATGTCCATAACTGTGGGCGCAGCAGAGGGTTCGGGGATAGGTGATTCCTCGTACGAAATATCCGGTATAACAGTCTTGCCTTTAGCCGATGGAGCGCCGTCGTGGCTCAAAATAGTCTTGTTACGATTTAACTCTTCTTCCTGTTTTCGCTTGTCAGAAACATCTTGCGCGGTAGAGTTGATAACTCCGCCCATGCTAGGCTCTTCTAGATTTGGATCGCCCCATGCTCCGGCTGGCTTGCTATGTCCAATAACAGGTAAGGGGGTCATGTGCCTCTGGGTTTTTGCGGTATCACTAGCTGAAGCTAATTCTTCGTGCAATGATTCGGTCGACTTGTCCTCAGATGTAGCACCAAGCTTTTCTAGGGCAACGTCCAAGGCTTCTTCGCCGGCATTTTGCTTGTTTAGTTTGTCGTGCTCTTCGATAGTAGAGGCCTGAACTGCTGGTAACTGAGGGCCATCCTGAGTATCTGTTTTTTGACCGTGTTCAATCTGTATTTGGCCTAACGCTTCGCCTTCTTTTGCTTCTACGTCAGACCTAATCTTACCTGATTTTCCTTCGTCTAGTTTGACCGAACCATCAGGCTGAGTAGTGCCGCTAACGGAGATTTCCGATGCGCTTTCTAGCTTTGAAGCAATCAGCTGCTGGTTGGCTCCGGCTGCCATCAACTGGGCAGCAACAGTCATCGATTTGCTACTAGTTTGATTGTTAGAGAATCGATCAGTTGCAGCAACGATACCAGTCAGCAGGGCGGTTGCTATTTGTTCGTCCAGCAGCCCGCCTTTTAGTGATTCAGCGAGTGTTACTAGCATCTCACATAAACTACTGGCATTTTCATCGCGCCAGTCAATAGAACCCAGGTTACTAGTTTTGTTCTGGGCATTCATGGTGACCACAGTTGCATCATGCAATATTTTGCCGTGTGCGGCGATTGCTTCGTCTAATACGTCTTGGTTCTCAACACCTAGGGCTAGCACCAATTCGACATTGAAGTCACCGTGCGTGAACTCTAAATCTTCTTGTGAAATATTGGTTCTATATGGGGTGATAAAGATTCGCACAACGTCACCCTCGACTTTGTAGCGCAATCGATCGGCCTTTTCTTTGTCGATCGCAATTATGAAATCTCGCAGTGAATCAACATTATTTTCCAGAGTTTTGCCGGGTTCTAAGAACTCAATTGCCGGCGGGATACCACCAGAGAAAACAGCCGTAGCGTGTTTGTCTAGCTTGTTTAGCAGTAGGGTCAACCCAAGGGCCGCAGATAGCTCATCGACAGTAGGGTTCTTGCTAACTGTTACCAATATGTTAGAGACTTCCTTTATACGTTCGGAAATCTGTTGCTTGGCGTCAGGGGAGCTTTTGTCTTTTTGGTCCATTTTTGGTGATTTTTATTTTTTACAATATATCACCTTAAACTTTAGCATGAACGTTTTCAAATCGTCAACTGTTATTTCTTCTTTCATCTTCTATATTCAAAATAATATCCTCTCACACTTTTTAAAAAGTGTGTCAAAACCTTTGAGCTGACTCCAAAAAACGATGAAAAGATAACCTCCTGCCTCTTAGTATCCTGCGGAACTCACTACGTTCAAACATCCTCGGATAGCTAGGAAACAGGAGGTTATCTTTTCTCGGTTTTGTCATACGCTCGCTAATCGCAATTAGCTACAGGAAACACTTAGTATTTCGGTTACAATAGGATAAATGATAGAAGATGGAATAATTCTAATAGACAAACCTGCGAATATGAGCAGTTTTGGCGTTGTGGCGAGAGTCCGCCGGCAGTTAAGCCAGCACTATGGCCACAAAATGAAAGTCGGCCACACTGGCACGCTCGACCCTTTCGCAACAGGCTTGATGATCTTGGTTATCGGCAAGGAATGCAAAAAAGCAGATAAATACTCTAAATTGGATAAAACATATGAGGCAACTATAGCTCTGGGTAGTAGTAGCTCAACCGGCGATCCAGAAGGCGAGATAACAAGTGTTTCGGATAAAAAAGTTGCTCAGGCAGAAATTGAGCAAGTAATGACACAATTTATTGGAGAAATAACCCAAACCCCACCAATCTTTAGTGCCATCAAAATTGACGGTCAGCGGGCTTACAAGCTAGCCCGGCAGGGTAAAAAAGTCGATATGCCTGAGAGGAAAGTCACAATTGATAGCCTAGAAATAGTTGATTACAGCTATCCAAACTTAAAGGTTCGAACGCATGTCAGCAGCGGTACTTATATCCGCACTTTAGCTCAAGATATCGGTGAAAAACTTGGCACAGGCGCCTACTGTAGCCAGCTAAAACGAACGTCTATTGGGGAATATAAACTAAATAATGCCGATTTAACCAGTTTCGAGCTAACCTAACACTTGCGAAGCCAGCCCAGTTCTGCTATAGTCATACCCTAATGATTACCAAAGACAACAAATCTAAAGCAATTAAATCTACTCAGACTCATCCTGGCGACGTAGGTTCACCAAACGCACAGGTCGCTGTGTTAACTGCTCGTATAAAAGAAATTACCGAGCATCTACAGACTAACAAAAAAGATCACATGGCCCGCCGTGGCTTGATCCAAATGGTTGGTCAGCGCAAGCGTCTACTAAAATACGTCGAACGAAAAGATTTCGAAGGCTACCGCAAGTTAGTCGCAACTCTCGGTCTACGCAAATAATTGTGCTACAATTAATCTGTTATTAAACGCACTGCGAGCGCGTCGTAAGTGGTGGATGTTGATTTAGTCTTAGAACAACACCCGTTACTTATCGCGAAATGTGCGAGAAGGAGTAAAGACATATGTCTACTATCAACCCATTTGGGAAGGAACTTGTTGTTGTCGAGCGTGAGCTCTGCGGCAAACCACTAAAATTAGAAGTAAACCGCGTTGGCTTTCGAACTAGCGCTAGCGTACTAGTAACCTACGGTGAAACTGTAGTGCTAGGTACTGCTATGGTTGGTCGCGAGCCAGCCAGCAATATGGATTATTTTCCGCTGTCTGTCGACTATGAAGAAAAAATGTATGCAGCTGGCAAAATCAGTGGCAGCCGTTTCATCAAGCGTGAAGGTCGACCTAGCGACGAAGCTATTTTGATCGGACGTATAATTGATCGTCCTATCCGTCCACTGTTTCCAAAAGGCTACCGCCAACAGGTACAAGTTGTATCTAGCGTGCTTTCTATGGATCCAAATTTCCGTCCTGACATGGTTGCGATGATTGCTGCTTCAACAGCGCTGAGTCTAACCGGCACTCCGTTTGACGGTCCAATCGCAGGCCTACGCGTCACGCAAATTAACGGCGAGTTCAAAGCTTTCGCAACTCCCGAAGAACTAAAAACAAACGATCTTGATTTGGTTGTAGCTGGTAAAGAACAGGCTATTACTATGGTAGAAGCCGGCGCAAACGAAGTCAGTGAGGAAACTATTGTTGAAGCCCTAGCTTGGGCACACAAGGCTATGCAGCCTGCAATTGAAGCTCAAAAAGAGCTAGTCGAAAAGATCGCACCAGAAAAGCTAGAATACGAGCTAATCTTGCCCGACGAAGCTGTACAAAAGACTGTTGATGGTTGGGTAGAAGGCAAATTTGGTACAAATCTGCACTCTCCGTATCCAGAACGAAACGAACTAATAAATAATTTGCGCAATTCTTTTCATGAAGACATGGAAGCTGAACACGGCGAAGATTACCCAGACTTGCACCGCGAATATGACGAAGCTTTCACGCGTGCCCTGCATGAAGACGTCCGCAAACATATTGTCGATAGCCAAACTCGGCCAGACGGTCGAAAGCTAGACGAAATCCGTCAGCTCAGTAGCGAAGTGGGCGTATTGCCACGAACTCACGGTTCTAGTATCTTTACGCGCGGCATGACACAGGGACTGAACGTAGTGACGTTAGCACCACTCAGCTACGCACAAATTGTTGACACTATGGAAGTATCAGACGGCGAACGTCGTTACATGCACCACTACAATGCACCTGGCTACACAGTTGGCGAAGTAAAACGACTAATGTCTGCCGGCCGACGTGAAATTGGCCATGGCTACCTGGCGGAACGTGCTGTTAGTGCAGTACTACCTAGCGAGGAAGATTTTCCATATGCAATTCGTTCTGTGACCGAGATTATGAGCCAGAACGGTTCAACCTCTATGGCTGCAACATGTTCCTCAGTCCTCGCATTACTAGATGCTGGTGTACCTTTGAAACGACCTGTTAGCGGCATCGCAATGGGACTGATGATGGACGGTGACAAACCATACGTACTATCAGACATCGCCGACGCAGAAGATTTTGCAGGTGATATGGATTTCAAGGTAACCGGTACTGAAAAAGGCGTCACAGCCTTACAGATGGACATGAAAGTCCACGGTCTGCCCGTAGAAATTTTGGCTGAAGCTTTGGCTAAAGGTAAAGTTGGCCGAGCCAAAATACTGGAACACATGATCGAGACTATTGCCGAACCACGCGAAAAACTCAGCCCATATGCACCACGTATCGAAAAGATCGTTATCAATCCAGAAAAGATCGGTGCAATCATCGGCAAAGGTGGTGAGATGATCAACAAGATTACATCTGAAACTGGTGCCGAGATCGATATCAAAGACAGCGGCTTGATCACAGTCGCGGCTGTCGACGGTGAATCTATCGAAAAAGCTCTAGAATGGATCAAAGCTCTAACAGTTGAGCCGGAAGTTGGCACAATTTACGAGGGAACAGTAGTGACCATCAAAGACTTCGGTGCATTTGTGAACATCATGCCTGGTATTGATGGCATGGTGCATATCTCACAAATCGCTGATCACCGCGTAGAAAAAGTCGAAGACGAGCTAAAAGAAGGCCAGAAGGTCAAAGTGAAGCTCAATGCTATCGACGACAAAGGCCGCCTCAGCCTCTCTATAAAAGACGCTAAATAGTTCACCGGAACTTGCAATTTGAACACATTTTTGCTACTATGTAGTTACTTTAGTAATTCTCTTGTATATCAAACACCGTTTAAGGAAATCGGTCCACCAAAACGTATAGGATGACTCAAGACAAAAAGCTACGTCTCAAGCAAATTGCAGCAGATATAAAACAGAACAATGTCTGCCCGGATTTGGCTGTGACAGCCACGAACCTAGTACTGGGTGACGGTAACTCAAACGCTGATATTGTATTTATCGGTGAAGCACCGGGTAAAAACGAAGATTTGCGGGGCCTGCCATTTGTAGGAGCTGCTGGTAAGTTTTTAAACGAAATGCTAGCGAGTATCGGACTCGACCGTGACGACGTGTACATAACAAACATTGTTAAATACCGCCCGCCAAACAACCGAGATCCATTACCGGAGGAAAAGGAGGCTTTTTGGCCGTACTTAGTACAACAAATTGAAGTGATCGAACCAAAAGTAATAGTCACATTGGGCCGACACAGTATGGAATACTTTTTACCCGATCAAAAGATCAGCCAGATCCATGGCGAACCAAAGCGCATAAGTTTTGGCGAGAAAAAAGTTGTCATTTTACCCCTGTATCATCCAGCTGCAGCACTATATAACCGCGGCATGCGTCAGACGCTGATAGAAGATTTTGGCAAGATTCCAGCAATTATAAAGAAAATTAATCAAGATAAATCCTAACGAAAGGATAATAAAAATTATGGGCGGAAGAAAATTACAAAACCCCCAAGGTGACGACCTATCAAAACGTAACAACAATAATAACCAAAAACGACGTGAGCAGAACACAGTTCTAGCTAAAACTCAGACTCGTCGCGGTGAAGTACAACGTGCCTCACGGCGAATGAGCGACAACGTCAACAAGCAGTCAGCACAGCACATCATCAACGTGCCAGTGAACAAATCTGTATTTAACGGATACGACGGCCAGCAATTTAGTCTCAGTGGCCAAAAGCGTCAGCCACGCGACAACAGCGGCGGCAAAAAGCTCAAGATTATACCAGTAGGTGGCTTGGGTGAAATGAGCATCGGCAAAAACATGATGGCGATCGAATACGATAACGAAATTGTTGTTATCGATATGGGATTCTTGTTCCCGGGTGGTGACTATCCAGGTATCAACTATATTGTGCCGGATATCTCGTACCTAGAGGACAACAAGCACAAAATCAAAGCACATGTCTTTACGCACGGTCACCTAGACCACATTGGCGCAACGCGACATTTGATCCACCGCATACCTGCACCGGTATATGGTACAAAGTTCACACTAGGCATGATCGCAAAGAACATGGACGAAGCAACCAGTGGTTTTTCACCTGAATATCACGAAATGAACCCCGAGTCACATGACCGAATACAGCTTAGCGAACACTTTAGCGTAGAGCTAGTCCGCGTTAACCACTCAATTCCTGATTCTGCAGCTGTCGTTATCCGTACGCCACTGGGTGTCATCATCGACACAGGTGACTGGCGTTTCGAAGACGAACCAGTTGATGGTAAAAAGTTTGACCTTGAACGTCTAACTGAAATTGCCACCAAAGAAGGCGTATTGATGCTACTAAACGAGTCTACCAACTGTGAATCAGAAGGTACTCATACGCATAGCGAACAAGATATCCAGCAGTCATTTGGTCAGGTTATGGAGAAGTATCAAAACAACCGACTAATCATCAGTTGTTTCTCATCTCAAATTCACCGTATACAATTATTGCTCAACGAGGCCAAAAAGCACGATCGCAAGGTCGCATTTGCCGGCTATAGCATGATCCAAAACCTAGAGCTTTCTATAAAGACCGGCATCATTACTATTCCAAAAGACGTAGTGGTCAAGATGGAAGATCTAGTCCGCATGCCTGATGGCAAAGTAACTATTATATGTACTGGTTCTCAGGGTGAATTCAACGCCGTGCTTAACCGTATGGCTAGTGGTTCACACAAACACATCAAGATCAAAAACAGTGACGTTATCGTATTTAGCTCAAACCCAATCCCAGGTAATGAAAAATACGTAGTTCGTACAGTTGACGGTCTGATGCGTGAAGGCAGTGATGTTATCCAAAACAGCAAATCACACCTAACTGGTGTTGGCCCGCTGCACCTTAGTGGTCACGGCTACTACGACGATCACGTAAAATTGATCAACGCATTGAACCCAACTTATTACATGCCGATTCACGGTGAGTTCCACATGTTGGTTCACAACGCCGAGCTAGCCGAACAAGAATGTGGCATACCACGTGCAAATATATTTGTATCTGACAGTGGTGATATTATCGAAATCGACAGCGATAAAAAAGCCAAAAAAGCCGGACGAATCCAGGTCGGTGGAATCATGTATGACGACAGCGGAGCAGAAGTTTCCGAAGTTGTATTGAAGGATCGTATTCACATGGCAAACGAAGGTATGTTTGTAGTAGTACTGACTATCTCGCGCCGTGGCGGACGACTACTAACCAGCCCTGACATCATCTCGCGTGGTTTTATATACCTACGTGATAGTGAAGAGCTAATGGGCAAGATTCGACAATACATCAAGCAAAAGGTATCGCGCAGCTTTAACGGCCGCAAAGTTGACCTAGATGTTTTCAAGAAAGAAATTCGCGATGAAATCACACACATTTTGTATGATGAAACGCGCCGAACTCCGATTGTGATTCCTGTGATCAACGAGATCAATGGCGACTCACCATCTCAGAAGCAACCGAACCAAAACCGACCTCAGCCAAATCGTCCGCAGCAACCAACCGGGCCAGCAGTACCGAAAGGACCCACTATTAGTAGTGAAGTGCCGCCTGCGAACAACGAACGTCTGAGCGTCCACAACCAACCTGAAGTCTACGAACCGTAAGACCAAACTAAGCATTTGCTTTTTGTAGTGTTTTTTGCTACAATATAGTTATACAAATCAGCGTATAATGTATTAACAGGTATGGCAAAGAAAAGAAAAACAATCAAAAAATCTAAAAAAACTACCTCGCAGCATGTTCTGCCTACTGGCTTTTGGGCGCAAGTAATAGGGGTAGTTTTGGTTGTTCTCGCACTACTACTAGTAGTTGCTATGTTCAGCGCCGGGGGACCAATACTGGGCATTATCTTTAACGCTTGCTTGGTCACAATTGGCTGGACTACATATATATTGCCGGTTTTATTAGTACTAGTAGCGATAGAGATATTTCGAGCCGAAGACAACAAACTATCGGGACTGGTGGTTTTTGCTAGCGTACTGTTGGTCGTGTGGCTATCTGGGCTTTTACAACTACTAGCAACTGACCCGAAAGACATGGACGCTGCTATAGCTGGCCAAGGCGGTGGTTTTGTTGGTTGGTTGCTCGATCAAGCCGTATTGTCAATGCTGAGCGTGCCCATTGCTGGCTTTGTGCTGATTGTCCTGTCGTTAATCACGATATTGTTTGTTCTAAAAGTCAGTCCAAAGACATTATTTGATCTGATCAAAAAGCTATTTGAGCGTGAAGAAGATAGTGAGAATAGCAAACTGAGCAGTCTTATTCGCAAAAATAACGGCGATGAAATCAAAGGCGAAGTGCCTAGCAAAACCGCAGGCCAGATCAAACTAAACGAAGGTGTGCCAACTCTGCAGTTTGACGATGAAAAGAAGGGTAAGCTTTCTAGTCTAAAAGGTAGTGTAGCGCGCGACAAAGCCGCCGAAGAACAGTCAGCGCTAACAACATTCACCGACCCGAACTGGCAAGCGCCAAGCCTGGATCTACTTGAGAAAAAACAAAACCCAGCCGATGCTGGTGATGTTCAACACAACTCGCAGGTCATTCACGACACGTTGGCCGAATTTAACATCAATGTCGAAATGGAAAATGCCAACATTGGTCCAAAAGTTACACAGTACACATTGAAACCACCTAGTGGCGTGAAGTTGACCAGGATTACTCAGCTAGAAACCAATATCGCGCTTAACTTGGCAGCGCAAAGTTTGCGTATGGAAGCGCCGATTCCAGGTCAAAAAGCCGTTGGTATCGAGGTTCCAAACCGCAAAGCGGCCGATGTACGTATACGCGGTATTCTAGATTCCGACCAGTGGCGTTCAGTACGTGAACCACTAGGCTTTACTATTGGTCGCGATATTGCTGGCGATGCGGTTGTAGGCGAGCTAAACAAGATGCCTCACTTGTTGATTGCTGGTCAGACAGGTTCTGGTAAATCTGTAATGATCAACACGCTACTAACTAGCTTGCTATACCGCAATAGCCCTAGTGACATGAAGCTTATACTTGTTGATCCAAAGCAAGTTGAAATGGCGCCATATTCTGATATTCCGCACCTATTAGCGCCGGTTATTACCAAGCCAGAGGAGTGTATATCTGCACTTAAATGGGCGGTGAACGAGATGGAAAGACGCTATAACTTGCTAGCCGAAGAAAGACTACGCGACATCAAAAGCTACAACCAAAAGAAAAAAGACGAAGGCATGCCATACATTGTGATTGTGATCGATGAGCTGGCAGACCTAATGATGATCGCTGCGCGCGACGTAGAAGCCTTGATTGTACGTTTGGCACAAAAGGCTAGGGCAGTTGGTATACACCTAGTACTAGCTACACAGCGCCCGAGCGTCGACGTTATTACAGGGCTAATCAAGGCCAACATACCTGCTCGTATCGCTTTTACAGTGGCCTCGCAGGTAGACTCACGCACAATCCTCGACCAAATAGGTGCTGAAAAGCTGTTGGGTCAGGGTGATATGTTGCTACTGACACCAGAAATGAGCAAGCCAAAACGTATCCAGGGTGCCTGGGTGATGGAAGACGAAGTCCAAAAAGTGACTGATCATATGCGCATGCAGCGTGAGCCGCAGTACGATCCAGAGATTACCAAGCAGCCAGTGAACCTTAGCGGCAAGGGTGGTGTAGTGATGGACATGGATGGTGCTGGTGACGATGATTTATATCGCGATGCGCTGCAGGTAGTTGTAGATAGTGGCAAAGCGTCAGCCAGCCTGTTGCAACGACGTCTACGTGTAGGCTATGCCCGCGCAGCACGTTTGATCGAAACTATGGAAGACCAGGGTGTTATAGGCCCTGCAGACGGTGCAAGGCCACGTGAAGTACTGATCTCTAGCCTCGATGATCTCGGCGGTGGCGACGACGAAGAATAACTATATCTTTTAGTACAATATTGACTTTTTAACACACTTATGCTAATATTTAGGTATAAGTTAGCAAAAACAAAAAAGGTTATAAAAATGTTCGACAGATTAAAACGAAAGATACGATCCCCAGGAGAAGTACTCAAAGATGCAAACGGCACTAAAGCATTAGGTAATTTAGCATTATTGCACGCGTACCGTGAAAAGGAAGCAAGATTAGCACACTTACAGTCTAATTCAGCTTCAGAAAGCGACCTTCCTGAAGGCGAACTAGAGGCTTTAAGGGCAGAAGTTGAAGCTGGCCATGAGCAATTTGGTTCAGACATAGGTAGGAGCAAACTAGGTTTAGCTGCGCGTCAGGGTGACCAGTTCCACATCCCAGATGTTGAACCTATAGTCACTAAAGCAGAAGAAACTGTAGAAGCTAAAGACGACGAGAAGATCGCTGCATAAACCAACTTTCTAAAAATAAAGACCCACCTCTTGTCGGGTGGTCTTTTTTTTGGTATAATTACCTCTGTAATAAAACTTCAGCTCGTCCTACACAGCCGAGCATCCATAGAAAGGATTCCAAGGGAGTATCATGAAAGAATACGAACTAACTGTTCTAATCCATCCAGATTTAGAGATGGATATAGAAAAACCGCTGAAAAAGATTCGCGGAATTATCACCGATAACGGCGGTGAAATTGTCAAAGAAACTAGTTGGGGTAAAAAGAAACTAGCATACAAGATCCGCAAAGAAGATTTTGCTGTGTATGTTTACTTTGACCTGAAGCTACCAGCGCCAGCGTTAGCAAAGCTATCCAGTGTGTTTAACATTACCGACGAACTACTGCGTTATTTGATTGTCAGTACTGACGAAAAAACCAAGGCTAAAATAGCCGAAGCACGTGAACGTGCAGCGAAAAGTGAGTCAAAGGAGGATCAGAACGATGGCTAAATCTATCAACCAAGTAATCATCATGGGACGCCTAACTCGCGACCCTGAAATGCGAACAACTCCGGGCGGCAAGAGTGTAACTAGTTTTAGCCTAGCTGTTGATCGCCAAGGTAGCGATGACACAGCTGACTTTTTCGACATCACAGCTTGGGAAAAACTAGGTGAACTAGTTAACCAATACCTATCAAAGGGTCGTCGTTGCCTCGTACAAGGACGATTGCGACAAGAAAGCTGGGATGACAAAGAAACTGGCAAAAAGCGTTCACGCGTGGCAGTTGTTGCTAGCGACGTAACTTTTCTAGACGGTCCTACCGGAGACGAAGGCGGTAGTTCAGCTGCGCCAAAAGCTAGCTCAGCCCCGAAAAAGGGCGATGATGTTGTGATAGAAGACATCGACGACAAACCAATAGACCTATCAGAAATACCATTTTAGGAGAAATTTATGGCTTATAAAAAATCACGATCAAGCAACCCAAGCTATTTCGACTACAAAGACCCAAAAACTTTGCAACGTTTCGTAAATATCTACGGTCAAATCGAACCAATCAGCAAAACTAATCTCAGCGCTAAACAACAGCGTCAGTTAGCTCGCGAAATCAAACGCGCCCGCCACTTGGCTCTCATGCCATTTGCTGTTAGCGCATAGGATTGCCAAATGTACGGTCCAACAGATCTAAAAAAGGGCACAGTAGTCCAAATTGACGGCAAACCTTTCAAGGTTATTGATTACAATCAAAAAGTTTTAGGACGTGGCGGTAGTATCGTTAACGTGCGTCTGAAGAACTTGATAGATGGTGGAGTAATTCCAAAAACTTTCAAGGGCGCAGACAAAATCGAACCGGCTGATGTTTCTAACCAAAAAGTACAATATTTGTATGCAGACGGAAATGAATTTCATTTCATGAACCCTGATAGCTTCGAGCAGTTCGCACTCAACGCCGACCTAGTAGAAGAAGCCGCGCCATACCTGAAGGAAGGCGACGAGCTGGATCTACAGTTTTTTGACGGCAATGTTATCAATGTTGATCTACCAAAGAATCTGTATCTAAAGGTTACCTATACCGAGAACGTAGTTAAAGGTGATACTACCAGCAATGTCCTAAAGGACGCCCAAACCGAAACGGGATTAACCGTCAAAGTTCCAGCATTTATCAAGACCAACGACACAATCAAAGTCGACACCCGAACTGGTGAATACCTAGAGCGTAAAAAAGACTAGCATGGCAGCCGAAAAACTGATAGTTGCAACCTTCGAGCCAGTCGAGGTTGGCCAGAGGTTCAAAAAGCTACCTATGCACGTGACAATGATGCCTTGGCTCAATATAGATTCTAGAAAAGAGGCAGAATTCGACCGGTATATGAGAGTAATTGCTAGAAAGCTTGAAAATATCTATGTCGTAGGCCAAGACGAGGCGATGTTTGGGCCAGAATATGATACCAAGGTGCGCCTAGTGGTTGACGCTGTTTTGCGAGCTGTACATTTCGATATTCTGACAGCAGCAAACTGGACTGAGGCGACCTATGACGAAAGATACGTTGGAGAAAACTATGTCCCACATGTTAGCTATACGCAGGAAAAACGATTTGCCGAAGGTGAAATTGCTAGTGTCTCGGCGATGCAGGCAATCAACAGAGGTCGATGGCCTAGCAAGAAAAAGAAGGTCCACGGAGTCTATGACTTTGGCGAACCATTAGATACCGATAACATTCACCAAGCTATACTAATAATATGAAGACTAGGCTAGATCAAACACTTGTGAATAAAGGGCTAGTTTCGTCACGCTCACAGGCCGAAAGTTTTATACGACTAGGTAAGGTAACTGTTGATGGCAAGGTTGTAGAAAAGCCCGGACACTTTGTAACCGATCAGGCTAAGCTAAAGGTCAATCAAAACGAGCAATATGTATCACGTGCCGGTATGAAGCTAGCTAGCGTGGCTGCCAATTTGGGACTGGATTTTACTAATAAAACTGTGCTGGATGTTGGTTCTAGTACGGGTGGTTTTACGGACTATTCACTGCGTCGTGGTGCTAAAAAAGTAATTGCTGTTGATGTTGGTACGGATCAGCTACACCCTAATTTGCAAGGTCATAAACAAATCGAACTACATGAAAAAACCGATATTCGCGACGTTTCTATTAACGATGAGCGCGTAGTAAAGCTAGACAAGGCGCCGGATATTGTATTGATAGACGTTAGTTTCATTAGCTTACGTGAAATATTGCCACACCTTGGTAGACATGTAGCTGGTAAGAATACTCAGGTTGTGGCTATGTTGAAGCCCCAATTCGAGGCTGGTTTCGGTCAGTCCAACAAAGGTGTTATAAAAAACGATTCTGTCCGTCGCCAGATACTAAAGGATTTTGAAACATGGGTACGAAAAGAATTTGTAATTTTAGATAAACGTGACAGCGAAGTTAGCGGAGCAAAAGGTAACCGTGAGCGATTTTATCTACTGAAAAAATCTTAAACAATAAATATCTGTATTCGCATAAAATGTTGTAAAATATACAAAAAGCTTGCGCTTGTGTTTGACAAGAGTAGCATAAGAAGTAGGTACTATAAACATTAACATCGAAATAAGATAAAAAATGCCCACATTACCACGTTTAATAAGACGAAATAGAGTTGAAGTAACTGATTTAGATGTTGAAAATGGTGGGATTGAAGCAGAAAAAGCTTTTATTGCTGCAGAATTTGATTTACTACACGCTAAAGCACTAGAAGATGGACTTGGTATTACGGAAGTATACTTGAAAAAAGATGAAGATTCTTCAAGGCATATGGTGCAAGAGCTAAATTCCGTACCATTCAACGCTGCCGGTTTAGTTGAAATTGTCGAACCTATAACTAACGAAGGTCCGGTAGATGTGAGACGTATGCTCGTGGTTAAGCGTCAAGATCCTGATACGCCAAGAGATATAATTACTACATTTTTCCAGCTGGACATAGTTCGCCAAGGTGGCAAGGAAGACTTAAGAAGTGCAGTTTTGTTTAGTGAAGTAATAGGCGAAGATATTGCAAAAGAAGCGACCGTTAGGTTTAATGCGCAAACAGGCGAGTTTAGTGGAAATCAAACAATAAAAAGACACGGTGAGAAAAAAGAGCATATAGATACAAGCCTACGGGATTGCAATCACGATATTCACGATGCTGTTGCAACGCTTGATCAACCGGTTGTTGAGGTGGTAGAAAGCGTAACTGATGAGTTTGAGGCTATTCAAGATGAAGACGAAGGCATAGTAGCTGATTTTAATATCTCAGATACTTCCAGCGAAAGGCGCGGTGTGCTGACGTCAACCAAGGTTGCTATTAAGCTTGGCGCACAAGCAGCTAAAGATGCATTTATGGCTGCTCGTCAACAAGAAACTAAACGTTAAACCGAAATTCAACTACATCACCCGGTTGCATGACATAGTCTTTGCCCTCTGTGCGTATCTTGCCTGCAGATTTGGCAGCGGCCTCAGAGCCAGCGGTGATTAGATCGTCATAATCAATGACTTGAGCAGCGATAAAACCTCGTTCGAAATCAGTATGTATGACGCCGGCCGCCTGTGGCCCGGTAGAGCCCTTTTTGATTGTCCAAGCTCGGATTTCTTTCGGTCCGGCGGTTAGGTAACTCTGCAGGCCTAAGGTATCATATGCGGCGTGAATTAACTGAGGCAAACCAGCTTCTTTTACGCCATAACTTTCTAACAGTTCGGCAGCTTCCTCGGGTATCAAACTTTTTAGCTCTTCCTCTAGCTTTGCGCAAACAAACGTAGCTTGGGCCGGTGCAACTAGATCGCGCAAGTTTTGTGTCTTTGTGTTATCGGCCAAAGTCTCTTCATCGACATTGAACAAATAAATTATAGGCTTGGTTGATAATAGCTGAGCGTCAATGTTGGGCAGGTTGCTGAGATCGCCTTTTTCTAGCAAATCCTTGGCCTTCAGTAGACTCTCCATCTCTTTTTTAGCATCTGGTTTGGTCTTGGCTTCTTTTTGCAATTTCGGCAGCATTTTGTCGATGGTTTGTATGTCAGCTAGAGCTAGCTCGGTGTTAATTGTCTCTATATCGTGCTGGGGATCGTGATTTTCATCAACATGAACCACGTCGCTGTCACTAAAAGCCCGCACTACATGTACAACTGCGTCGCATTCACGAATGTTTGCCAGAAATTTGTTGCCCAAGCCCTCGCCCTTGCTGGCACCGGCAACCAAGCCTGCAATGTCAACAAATGTCACAGTAGCAGGTAGGACTTTTTGCGAGCCGTATAAACTTTTTAATTTTTCTAGTCGTTCGTCAGGGACAGGCACGATTCCGGTGTTGGGCTCGATCGTCGCAAAAGGGTAGTTAGCTGCCAGCGCGTCAGCGTCTGTCAGGGCATTGAATAAGGTAGACTTGCCAACATTGGGCAGGCCGATGATTCCTACTCTACCAAACGACAAAGAACCTAGTGCAGCACGTAGGTTACGTTTTCCTATGATACTCAGCCCCGAGCAGCGGGCCGAGAGGTTCGGTAAATCGCCAGCTGAAGTAGAGTCCATGTCAAAGGAAGAAATCGATGAGTTCAACCAGGAAAAAGGCGCCGAACGTATGAAGAAATTGGCGGTCAAGCACGCAGTAGCATTTTTGGAAGAAGCGTTTGAAGAAGGATTAGTTCTAGACAATCAAGGCCTCAGGGACGCAGTAACACTCGTGATGGCTAACTTGGCGGAAACTTTGTACAAAAAAGAGGGTAATGTCTCGGACCTTGAAAGTTATGCATTTACTGTGCATCCGTTTCTAAAGGAGCACATCGAGCAAGTAATAAACTTAGCAACTCACGATATGCTGACTGGTGCTTTGAACAAGTTTGGTCTGGAATGGTATATATCCGAAGAGCTCGATAACATTGAGGCTGGACTGAGCATCGACCTGAAGGATTTTAAGAAAATTAATGATAGATTTGGTCATCAACGTGGTGATGAAGTTCTGAGAGACGTAGCGAAGATATTAGAACGTGCACTGAGAGATCACGACAAAATTGCCCGTATCGGGGGTGATGAGTTTTTCGCAGTTTTGAGCGACAAGTCCAAGGGTGGTAAAACCGAAGAGGGTCAAACTATCCGTCTTCAGGATAAAAAGCTTGACGCAGCCGAAATTGCCGATATAGCAGCGGAGCGTATTGCTAGTGAGTTGCAGGTATATTTGGACAAAAACCCAAACCTGGTTGATATAGGATTTGATATTTCAGTAGGTTCGGTTGTTTGGCGTCATGGGGTATCAACAGAGGTGTTGATGGATGAGGCGGATAAAGATATGTACGCGCATAAAAAGCGCCAGCGAGCAAAGAATGGTCAGTACAGATAACCTTTGGCGAAATAATAAATAAACTGCAACGAAGCTGCCTATAATTGATCTTTATACAATAAATATTGTAAAATAAACAAAATAGACTAGTAAAATTCACCTTACAAAGGAAGACAAATCTATAATGCAAATTGAAAGATGGGTGGATATAATCCAATCTACAATTCAGAAAAGTGCCCGACTGGACGAGGTGGTTGTAGTATTAGATTGCGGTCACTTTGATAGCAAACTAGGTGTTGATGATTTTTCCATAAATTCTACAAATATTGCTGGTGATATTTATATGCTTTCAAGAAGGCTTAGAAAGAAGGGCCTGAAGTTTGTATTTAGTGTTCTCAGGGACGATGTTGGTATGACCTGTAGTTTGGACGATGACAGCTGTGAAGTTGATGGTCGACACCAAGCTACCGAGCATCAGGTGCCAGCAGAAATTTTAAAATCGCTACAAAAAATTGAAGGCTTTCGTTCCGAGAAAGTAAAATTATTTTCGGAAAAAACTGCCCGAAACCGTGGTATACAATTTTTTAGAAAACAGAAAAAGATGGACGCATTGGGAAGCAACTTTTTGCTTGAAAAAAAAGACGACCAGAGCAAGCTTCTTTTTCGGCTAAGCGATGATAACAAGGTGCTACTGGCTGATATATTAGATGATGCACATTGGATCGGTCATTGCCCGCTACTTATGGGTATGCATTATGTCGATATAGCTGCATGGGCAAAAAAGATCTATATAGACAAGAGCAAGGTTTTAATCATTGATTTTTCTATGAGTTATGACAAGGGAAAAGTGAATGCCGGTGCTGAGGTAGCTTTGGACCTCAACGCTCCACAGGGTACATTGCTGGGAATTATTAATGTGTGTAGTTCCGATGAAGAATTTACCGTACACACAACGGACATAAAGGTTGCCTAGTGATTTACCTAGACAATAACGCTACGACTAGGGTTGACGATGAGGTTGTGTCGAGCATGACGCCTTATTTTCGTGATATATACGGCAATCCTTCCAGTATCCACACCCTTGGCTTAAAGGCTAAAACTAGTGTTGAGGCAGCAAGAGAAGAGGTAGCTAGTGTTATTTGTTCCAGCGCAGGAGAGATAATGTTCACTTCGGGTGCAACAGAATCCAACAACACCGTGCTAAAAGGAATTTTTTTCCGTGGCTTTTTAGATGGTGAGAAAAACCAACATTTTATCATTAGCTCGATAGAGCATAAATGTATTCTCGAAACTGTCAAATTTATCGAGAAGATGGGGGCTGAGGTGACAATTCTTCCGGTCAACAACCAAGGCCTAGTTGATATAGAAGATGTTAGAGCCGCAATAACTAGTAATACCGTGCTTGTTTCAATAATGCTTGCTAATAATGAGATAGGTTCAATCAATCCAATACGTGAAATAGCGGCTATATGCAATAAAAATGATGTACTATTTCATACCGATGCTGCACAAGCTTTCGGGAAAATACATATTGACGTGGGGGAGCTTGGCGTAGATTTCTTATCTAGTTCAGCGCACAAACACTACGGACCAAAAGGGGTAGGAATACTTTTTGTTAAAAGTGGACTTAGAGATAAGCTAGTACCACTTATGCACGGGGGTAATCAAGAAATGAACCTACGCTCAGGCACAATCAATACACCATCGATTGTTGGAATGGCCAAGTCTGTTAGTCTATTTTGTTCAACCTCGTATGTAAATGCAGAAATGGTTAAACAAGGGAAGTTAAGAGATTATCTTTATGCTGAGATTAAGAAGAATATTCCTAGCGTTATATTAAACGGCCCACCCCTAGACAAGAAACATTTAAGACTTGCAAACAACTTGAATATTAGTTTCCCCGGAATCAACAAATCGGTATTTAACAGAAAAACTTCTAAAATCATGTTTTCTACTGGCTCCGCATGCTCTAGCGCCGACCTTACCGCTTCTTATGTTTTAAAAAATATTGGGCTAGAAGACGATTTGGCACAAGTTTCGTATAGGTTTGGCTTGAGCAAATACACAACAAAACAGGATATTGATGAAGCAGTATTAATTATCAAAAACGCCCACAGGTTAGCGTCATGATAAGGCCAATTACCAAATCATCAATCAGGAACCAGCATCCGGAGATCTCTAATACGGACGAGCTATGCGGTCTTGCGTGCATTGCCATGATGATAGATAAAAAAAACCATCAACCTACTATTCCTCAGCTATATAAATTACTTGTTCGAGGAAACGCATACGTTAAAGGCCTTGGCCTTGTAATGTCTAAAGTGCCAAAGGCCCTAAAAGGCTATGGTGTAATTTACCTCCCTTATCTACCATATTGGCTCGTTGTAGTTCTGTTAAAGTTTGGGTATGTTTTTGCAGCCTCAATCAAAACACCTCAGGGTAATCATATAATTTTATTATACAAAAGTAGGCCGTTTGGCTTTTCTTATCATTTACCAGAACTTCAATATATAGATCCAAATCAAGCTGTAGATTCGGGCCCACTGTCTATGTCATATACTGAGTGGAGGAGGATTACGAATTATCGTTTGCTATTGACAAAACAGGTTAAATAAGATACAATAAAACCATTCAATCGACAAGTGCGGTTGGAGGTATTGGTGCGTTGAGTTTTTTGCTCCGCACAAAATTAACAATTTGCGTGTTAGATTTTTTCGCGAGATATTCTCTCGGTTAGACTGTTTGTTTGAAACAAATAGGTGGTCTGACCGAGGGAATCCTTCCCGAGGCGTCAACCAATCTCTGGTTGAAGCCAGAGAGGAGGAAACTCATGAAAAAGATTAAGATCGTATCGGCCGTGATACTGCTGTTTGTGGTAACACTGACGTGTATCACTACAGCCTCGGCGGCTCAGAAGGGTCAGCTCGACAAGTTCGGTGGAGTTGCGTCATACAAGAGTGATGGTTCGCTCATGCCACTGAAATACACGTGGAGAATGCCCGGACTACTCGTTACGGCAACCCTGCCAAACGGGTACCAGGCAGATACGCCGACGAAAGTTGTGGTGACCTACAAGTACCTCAACGCGAAGCTGAAGGAAGGTCGTAAAAAGACGACCTACCGGAAGTGGTTTGGCAAGCGCAAGTTGCGCAGGCTGAGCGTCGAGCTGTACTCAAGGTGGTGGAATACAGGGCTGAAAAGCTTTGAGCTTCTGCACGTTAAGCAGTTCCCCAAGCCCGTTTCGATGGGCAGAACGCGAACTGTTACGCTTTGGGTTACATACCCGTGCGTACAGCCAGTTGATTTGGCGTTTTTGCAGCCTTTCTACGGGGACGTTGCGAAGCTGCCTGACTGGAAGTGCATGCCACCAACACTCACCATCAAATTCGATGCGATCATTACCCGGTCTCGTCCGCGAACGTTCGCGACGTTCAGCCACCAGATCAGCCAGAGAGGGGCTTTTGTGTATCCAGCGCCCGCTGCTACACCCACAGCCCCACCTCCGGTAGAACCCACAGGCCCAACAGGTCCTAGCGACCCCACTGGCCCAACTGGACCCACTGGTTGATTGCAAGACATACGCAAATTGATACGCCACGGCAAACCAGCCGTGGCGTTTTCAATTTGAAACATGTATGTGATAAACTCTAATCAGATAAACATAAGTGATATATACTTGTATTAGGAAAATTATGTCTAAAGAGAAGGGTCAGAAAAAAAATAGAAAAAATATATTACTGATAGCAGCGATCGTAATACTAGTTGCAGCGGTAATTACAGGTATCCTTCTGTATTATTCAATGACTAACACAAGTATAATTAATAAAAATAATTCATCATCATCTATAAAAAAAACAGGCGGTAAGATATCTACCTTTACGGATGAATATCAAAGAGCCAAAAATGCGTTGAAATCTGGTGATAAAGCCAGCGCAAAAGCCAGCGCAAAAAATGCATTAGAAGAAAATAACCGCTTAAGCATCGAAGATCAATCTAAAATTCAAGGGCAGGCGGAAAAAATGAAAGAAATGGCCAATATAGCGGAAGGCAAAGACCCCCAATGAGCTACAGTAGGAAGCCCTTCTTAATATTGTTTGGAATATTCTTTTCTATATACTGCACATCGATACTGTTGAGTACCGAGACCTTTGCTGTCTCGCAAGATTATCAGACAAAAGGGTATCATAGCTACAAAGTAGGGCGACTTCCATCTGCGGGCAGGCATCTGTTTATGAGTACAAAATTTCCAAGTGGTTCACAAGGTAATTATGTCCCTGAACTTTCATTTTTGGTCTATACACAAAGCACTGACAATTCTGTAAAGGTATACCTGGATAGCACGTCACTAAATTGTAATGATTTTGTTACAATACGCGCTTGGCAGGTTACTAATGATGACACAACTGGTTGGAGCACACCCTCCATACAGGCCCCCGATGACTTGAACAATGCATCTCAATGTGATTCATCTGGAGGTAGAGTAGTGTTAACGGTACCAGGCTCCGACTTTTGGGCGTCGCAAAAGTTCGGTGATAGCTATAAAACTACTGAAATACAATTAAAATTAGATAGTTCTCCACCAAGGTCAGGTACTTTTTATATTTCTGCCAGTGACGGAACTGGTGATAAGCCCAAGCTAGGCTTTATTGGTGCTAGACAAATCAGTGACCCAAACATTATAAAAACGAACTCCGGTTGGCTTTATTCTGAATATGCACCGAGCATAACACTTGATGGAGGTAGTCCAAGAGAGATAGAAGTTGAATTTGGTCCGCCTTGTGACCAAACTATCAATAGTGCAAATGTAACATGGAAAGATGCCGATAGCGGCACCCCGCCAAACGGCGGACAGCAGGTGGAATATGCGGTTTTTGAAAAATTACGAGGTCACACAAATTGGAGTAGTTCTCCGGTAGCAGGCTGGGCAGATGCGGGTAGTAGTAAAAACGCTTTTTATTCTAGCGCTAATTTCGATGCTGTACAGAAAAGATCATACAAAGTATCATTTAATGCTGTTTCGGCAGCTACTAGCAATACAATACAGATCTTGCTGCCATTTGATCAGGCAGGTTACGCTAGGCCGTGTAAGCCCCCCCAGGACACGGACGGATGGAATGCAACTTTTTCCAACACAGAAGTACAGGGTGGAAACAGTAACGGTAACACTACGGTAGGGGATGTTACAGCACCTAACACAGACGATGCGCCACAGCCGGGACATACTTTTAAATACGTTAATACTATTACGAACAATGGTCAGTTGTCGATGACCGGACCATTTACTACAACAGGAGATTCGTATACTGATGGATCATTCTTTTATTTGCACTTCGGATACAAGGCAGGTGCAACAGCTCCGTACACCGGATCGGACCTGTATGGCAATACTGCAGGACGCATACATATTCGCAATGCGGTAAATGATAATAAAACTGGTGAAAATTATGCGTCAAACTATGAAGACAAATGGGCTGGTTACACGACAGCTGCAAATAGTGACGTGGGTGATCCTTGGAGCAATAACTATGGTAGCTTTACTGTTGGTCAGGGTGACGGAGGTAGGGTTCGTTGTATTACCACAAGCTTTAATCCTACGTCTGGAAAGCGGGATGCTGATTCTCCGTACGATGCGCCGAATGGTGCGAGTTTTGCAAAAAATGAAAAGTGGACATATGACGACGGTCCTGATGTATCAACTCTTTGTGTCAATATACCTTGGTACTATACGCTGAGCGCAGACCTAACTGTCACCGGCGCAAGTAGCTCTACGCTGCAACAAGGTCAAGCGCTGGAAGCGAAAGGAAAAATTTCGAACCCAAATGTTGATGGATCGGGTCGTTTGCACACCAACAGTCAGTCAAAGGACATGGGTGTAATTGAGCTCAAACTAGACCCAGGTCAACCAGTAATCAGTAATATTGCCGGTGTTCCGAATACTGCTAACTATGCCACTGGTCCATGTGACCATATGAAATCCAGATCGGGTGGAAATGGTTTATGTGACCCACAGGGTGATGGTGACAAAGCTGTAGGGGCTGGATCTTCGGAAGATGTCGTAGGTGGGAGAAGCGCCAACGATACCAGCAATTATTCGGTGGGTACAAAACTTTGCTACGCAGCATATGCGAAACACCCTAGGAACACTACTTCTACCGAGTATGATACCGGCGATTCCTACTATACCTATAGTGATATAAACTGTACGGTCATAGTCAAATCACCAAAGGTACACTTTCAAAATACAGATGTAACAGTAGGTAGACACCGTAGTACCGTTGATAATCCATGTTCGAACCCAATAGGCGCCAGTATAGTTACTTCCAGCGCGCCGACTATAAAAGATGACGGGTTAGCCGGAAATGGTAACATGTACGGTTCGTGGGTCGAGTATGGCGCGTTTGCTACGGGTAGTATATCTGGCTTTGGAAGTGCTGCTACGCCGCATGGCTTTGTGAACAATGCAATTGTTCAACCGCAGCGTTTGACCTTTGGCAACGATGGCGCACTGGGCAATTTTGCAGCGTACGGCCAGACGCTTAACTGTCTGCCAAACCCGTTCGAGGATGTAAATGATAGTAATACTACAGACCTAGAGCACCTACCAACAGCTGATGCGCAAAATTCATTCGAAACTGCAGGCATAAACAAAGGCAATCTATACCTGAACGAATTGGCCGAAAAGACTACCGCCAGCAGCGACAAAAAAGGCTACGTGGCAAAGGGCTCAAACATCAGGCTGACTCCGCGTTCACCAACGACATACACGGCAGATGTTAGCGTTGAGGCCAAGCCATATCTTTACGGTGCAGAGTGCCCTAGGCTAAATGTAACAATATACGTTTCTGGTGTGGTTACTGACTCAAAACCTTTGGACTATTGTAACGATACAAACTACGAGACTCAAACAGTTAACCTCGGCCTAGGCTCGGTTGGTTACGGCGGGCCTAGCAAGGTTAGGCTTGAATATGTCAATGACTATTGGATCGGTGGTGATCGTAATATTGAGGTTCGTAATGTTAATGTGAAATTTAATAACAATAATACTCAGCAGGCTCATAACATTAAAGATCTACCTGTATCTAACAGGGTGTATGATACCTACGATGCTCATCTGTGCGAAAATGCAAGCACCATAACACCAGGCGGAGGTGTTATGTTCCAACAAAGTAGTGCCAGCTCCGCAGTTGGTAAGAATGGGGCGTGTTACGGCGTAGAGATATTCAGAAGCCCAGATCTGCCTAATATAGCATCTATGCCACCGCCACCGAACTTGCTAAATAGTGCCTACACAGGCTTTCAGTCGCGAGATATGGTCTTATATGCAAAGAAGGCTGATCCCACAAAGAAATGTACAGATGTTGCGAATGCCACTAGCGGAAATATAGTGATAGATCAAGACATTATTTATAGTAGAACCGGATTTAACAGTGTCCTGCAGCTACCGCGGTTGGCGTTTATCGCAGACTGTAGCATAACAATCTCGGATACTGTGCGCGAGGTCTATGCTAGCCTAGTCGCCGGAGACGCTATAAAGACATGTCCTCATCAGGCAAAAACTAAAGACGAATGTAACCAAAACCTTGTAGTTAGAGGCGGCATATCGGCAAACAGACTACTATTATGGCGAACATTTGGCGCCGATTTGCAAAATGATGACGGCGCGGGTACCCCAGCAGAGAACTTTGATCTGAGCCCTAGCCAAATGATTGCAAATTACAAGCGTGGGCTGCGCTCGGCTACGTTTAGTACGACTTCAGAATCTGATTTACCTCCAAGGTACTAGTACTCTATAAAAAAGACTTGCTAACATCTATAACGGTTATGTATAATAGCCATTAGAATGAAATTACTAAATACGGTGGGCGACTTTTTTGCGCTAGATATAGGCACAACTGCTGTTCGTATAGTTCAGCTTTCTCGACAGGGTCATGGTGACGCCTGGAGCTTGGTCAAATATGGCTATGCGCCGGTAGACCCAAAGATTAGCACCAGCGACGCACCTGAAGACCAACGCCGCTTGGGCGAAGTTATCATGACGGCACTAGGCCAGAGTGGTATTACAACTCGTGATGTAGTTGTTGGTATTCCTTCTAACAAAACCTTTGCTACGGTTGTTGACCTAGCTAAAATGACGCCATCTGAGCTAAAAGTTAACATCAAATACCAGGCAGAACAATACATACCGATGTCGATCGATGAGGTCAAATTGGACTGGGCGCTGTTAGGTGATAGCCCTACCGGTGCTGACAAGTCAGAGGTGCTGCTAACTAGCGTAGCAAATAGCTACAACGAAGCCAGGCTAGATATGCTAGAAAACATTGGCCTGAACGTTGTGGCAACTGAGCCAGACTCTATTGCAATGCTACGTGCTATCTTCCCCGAAGGAACCAGCGGTGCAGCAATGGTTTTCGATATGGGATATAACGCCAGTGACTTGGTTGTTACAAAGGACGGATCACCTAGGCTAGTACGATCAGTGCCAATTGGCCTGCAAGCCCTCATAAAATCAGCTATGAGCAACTTAAACATCGAATACAACCAGGCCGAACAGTTCATTTTGAAATTTGGCTTGGCGCCAGATAGGCTAGAAGGTCAAGTTATACATGCGTTAGAGGGGACTCTGGATCAATTTGTAGCCGAGATAAACAAATCTATCACTTTCTTTCAAAACCGCTACACAGGTACGCAAGTTACCACAATTTATATTACTGGCTATGGCGCAGCGATACCGCTATTTGCCGAATACATTAACCAAAAGACTGGTATAAACGCGATTTTGGCTAATCCATGGCAAAAAGTACAAATGAACAGTGCTGACAAAGAGAAACTACAGCCAATATCAACACAGTTTGGTGTGGCTCTAGGCCTAGCTCAAAGGACGAAAGTACTATGATTGAGCTAAATCTACTACCCGATATAAAACAAGAATTTGTGCACGCCAAGCGCCAAAAGCGTCTGGTTATTGTGTTCATGATATTGATCAGCCTAGGTTCAATTGCAGTAGTAGTTTTGCTGGGTCTATATGCGTATGCTGCCCAGCCTGTTCGACAAAATTTTGCCGATGGCGATATCAAAAAGCTCAGCAAAGAGTTAGAGGATAAAAAGAATTTGGTAAGAGATTTAACAATTCAAAACCAAATTACCACCATCAATGAACTACATGCCGGCAAGGCTGTCTATGGGCGCTTGTTTGATTATCTAAAAACTCTCAACCCTGAACAGCCAAACAATGTCAGCATTTCAAAGGTAACGGCTACTACAGTTGACGGCAAAGGTGCGATATTACTAGAGGCCAGCGCCAAAGACTACCAAGCCGTTGCTGTTTTTAAAGATACTTTGCAAAATGCTATGGTCCAATATAAAGACCCTGAAACTGGCGAAACTGTTAAAGCACGTTTGTTTATTGAACCTCCCGTTATAAGCGACACCGGTATAGGCCAGGACAGCAAAGGCAACCAGGTTGCTTCTTTCAAAGCGGCTCTAATATATGAGCCGAATGCTTTTGCCTGGACAGTTCACAATCCGAAAGTTACTGTACCGAACAAGAAAACTAACCAGTCAGCTAGCAATGTACCATTGTTCGCAGACGCTCCTGTAAAGACGGCGGAGCAATAATCATGGACAAGAATACAAAATCAAAGCCAGAAACACTAAATGCACCGGTAGTTGGTATGCGTAAGCGCCAACAGATTGCCAACAGCAACAAAACCATGTTCATTTGGGTTGCCGGCGCATCTGTATTGGTGGCATTCGCCCTAGTAATATCAATATTTTTGATCAAGCAGATCATGTTCACCGAAAAAGTATTGATCAAAAAGGGCGAGACAGTCAGTAATCTAAATAAGAACAAAGAAGCAGCAGGAGAGCTAGACAAAGCAATCAACAAATTGCGTGCAAATAGAAACCTCTCGGCATCCCGCTCTGGTGCGTCCGATAACAATCTAGACGTAATAATTGACGCTATGCCTTACGCGGCTGACCCAGTGGGGCTTGGGTCATCACTACAGTCAGTTTTGTTGACCGGTACTTCGATTGAGTCTTTGTCAGTAGACACACCATCGACCGGAGGCACGGATACCAGCACTTCAGTTGATACTACCAGCCTGCAGCTAGTAGGGGATGCTCAGCCAATAACATTTAGCTTCAAGGCTACGGGTACAAGTGACCAGCTAAAAGCTCTATTTAGTAGGTTAAACCGATCAATTCGTCCTATACAAGTAATGTCTGTTCAGATTGAATCTGCTAGCGACGGCAAGTTAACGGCAACAGTCCAAGCCGCGACCTTTTATCAGCCGCAAAAGAAACTCGACCTAAAGGAAACGGTGGTAAAACCATGAAAAAGAATGACTTTGCAGCAATAGTTTTAATTGCATCTATTAGCCTTTTATTTGCCTGGTTTACGGCCAGCGCATTGATCGGTGAGCCCAAAAAGTCTGCTCAGATAGTCAAAACCGTCGATGTCATCAGCATAGAGGTTGATGACCCAGACAAGGAAGTTTTCAAGAACACCAAGAACGAAAATGAGCGGCCAATTAACCCAACAGTCGAGAGATCTATCGGTAAGTCTTCGGACAGTTTGCCGTTTAATTAAAGGAGCATCAACTTGGCGCTTCTAACAGATGAAATACAAAAGAATCTCAAAACCCTACTAGCCGAGGAGGGCCTGGTTAGTGCTAGCGTCATAAAAGAGTACGAAAAGCGATCCAAGGCGGATGCGGCACCCTTTGTCGGTACTTTATTAAAAGACGGAATCGTTAGTAATGAAACAATGACGCATTGCATAGCGTATGTCTCTGGAGTGCCATATGTAAATTTGGCTGATGTGCCAATTGATCAAAAAATACTGAGCTTGTTGCAGCTAGAAATAGCCGAGAGATTCATGGCCGTGCCGCTAGGTGAAGTGTCTGGCCGCCTGGCCGTGGCAATGTTAGATGCGAACAATATTCAAGCAGTAGATTTCTTGGCCAACAAAATTGCTAGGCCGCTAAAAGTATACATGGCTAGTGAAGTTGGTATTCGTAATGTTATAGCGCAGTACAAGACAGACTTTTCTAGTGTTGATGCCGCCGTTGATGCTGTGCAAACCGAAAAGGATCAGACGGCTCAGGCCTCTGGTGATGTGAAAACTATTGTTCAAGATTCACCCATCTCTAGAGCGCTTAGTACTATTTTAGAAAATGCAGTTCGTTCAAAAGCATCTGATATTCACATAGAGCCGATGGAGACGCAGCTCAAGATTCGTGATCGAGTTGATGGTGTGTTGCGTGAGATCATGCAGCTGCCCAAAAGTATCGAACCAGCGCTAGTGAGTCGTATCAAGATCTTGGCAAACCTAAAGATTGACGAACACCGCGTGCCGCAGGACGGTCAATTTGCGGTTGTCGCTGCCGGCAAAGAGGTTGATCTGCGTATTTCTATATCACCAGTTGTTTGGGGCGAGCAGGTAGTCATTCGTTTGCTAGACAAAACCGGTAACTCGTTTGATATAGAAGAAATGGGCTATGCCGGTAGGGCACTAAGAACTATTAGAAAAGGGCTGCAAAAGCCAAATGGCATGATCATTACGTCCGGCCCGACCGGCTCGGGTAAATCGACTTCACTGTATGCTCTAGTCCAAGAGATTAAAGACGAGAGTATAAACATAGTAACTCTGGAAGATCCAGTTGAATACAAGATGAAAGGCGTTAATCAAATTCAGGTTAATCCGGACGTGGGCTTAACATTTGCCAACGGTCTGCGATCAATTTTGCGTCAGGATCCGAACGTTGTCATGGTTGGTGAGATCCGTGACAAAGAAACTGCCGAGCTGGCCGTTCAGGCGGCTTTGACCGGTCACTTGGTGTTTACTACCTTGCACACAAACTCTGCTGCGGGTGTTTTGCCGCGGCTGCTAGATATGGGCATTGAGCCGTTTTTGATCGCGTCTACCGTAAATACCATTATCGGTCAGCGTCTGGTTCGTCGCGTAGCCTCGGAGCGCGAAACCTATCAGTCAAACGAGATAGAAACAAAGAGTATTCTAGATAATATTGGTCATTTGTTACCAAAAACAAAGGCGGAGGTAGCCAAGGTTTCAGAAGATCTAGGCTACGAGGACTTGCCACTAGCCGGGCAAAGCGCTTATACTTTAGTGAAGGGTATTGATAGCCCTAGAACGCCAGGCGGTTATTCTGGGCGTGTTGGATTGTACGAAGTCATAGACATGACGGAAGAAATCCAAAACCTAGTTATCCAACGAGCAACTAGTCCGCAGATTGAGAAGGTAGCGATTCAGCAAGGACTAGTAACAATGCGTCAGGATGGTTATTTCAAGGTTTTACAGGGATTAACAACCATTGACGAAGTAAATAGGGTGTCGGCGGGGCTATAATAATGAGTAAAGAGAAAAAAGGGTAGGCAACATGAAGGAAAACGATCTGAGGATAGAGATTTTACTAGAGGAAGTAGTGCGCAAGCATGCCTCTGACCTTCACCTGCAGGTTGCATTGCCTCCAATGCTGCGAATTGATGGGTCGTTGACTCCAGTCACTGGTTTTGATCCTTTGACCGAAGAGCAAGTAGAGACTTTAGTATTTGCTATTTTGGACGAAGAGCAACAACAAGTTCTATTAAAGGACAAAGAATTTGATTTCAGTTTCGCCTTTGGTGACCTGGGTCGTTTCCGTGTAAACGCCTTTCATGAAAGAGGTAACCTAGCTGCTGCACTGCGTTTGATTCCAAATGAGATTGCTGATATTGCCTCACTAGGTATGCCGGCGATTATCAATAAATTTGCTGAGTATCCTCGTGGCTTAGTACTCGTGACTGGGCCAACAGGTTCAGGTAAATCAACCACACTTGCGGCGCTTGTCGACAAGATTAACACTGAGCGATCACATCACATAATCACCATCGAAGACCCGATCGAGTTTACGCATAAGTCAAAACGATCGGTTGTAGTGCAGCGTGAAGTTCACTATGACACCTATAGTTTCTCGGCGGCCCTGCGTTCGGCCCTGCGTCAAGATCCCGACGTTGTGTTGATCGGTGAGATGCGTGACCTTGAAACAATCTCGGCAGCCATTACTATCGCAGAAACAGGGCACCTGGTCTTTGCGACGCTTCACACCAACTCGGCGGCACAATCTATCGATCGTATGATCGATGTATTTCCACCTCACCAACAGCCACAGGTCAGGGCGCAGCTAGCAAACATCCTGATGGGTATATGTTCACAGCGTTTGGTGCCGGCTATTGGTGGCGGACGTATGGTTGCGGCCGAAGTATTGGTTGCAAACCCAGCTGTACGAAACATTATTCGTGAGGGCAAGAGCCACCAGCTTGATGCCGTGATCCAGACCGGTGCAGACCAAGGTATGCAATCTATGGATCGCACGTTGGCAGACATGATACGCTCGGGCACAATTACTTATGACGAAGCACGTAACTTTGCTGTTGATCTGACCGAGCTCGACAGGATGATGAGAGGTTAGCTAAAAGGTGTTAACTTTTAACTACGAAGCCAAAGACCGCGCTAGCGGCAAGCATGTTAAGTCAACTGTTCAGGCCGACAGTGAAGCCGTTGCTTATAAGCTATTGGTAGAACAAGGTTACACACCTTCAAAGATCAGTGAACAGGGCAAAAATAGCAGCTTGATCGGTGCGGTAACGAATCGTATTACCACCAAAGATAGAGTGGTATTTTCACGACAGCTGGCAACCTTGATAGGTGCCGGTTTGCCGTTGTCTCAGAGCTTGCACACGGTTGTTGAACAGACAAATAACACCAGAATGAAATCAGTTGCTCAGGATATATTGACGTCGGTTGAAGGTGGTAAATCATTGGCCGAATCATTTTCAAAACATACAGATGTATTTGATACAGTGTTCATAGCACTAGTCGAGGCAGGTGAGGCATCTGGAACTTTAGACAAGGCCTTAGAGCGTATTGCGGCTCAGCAGGAAAAAGACGCCGAGATGATGGGCAAAATCAAAGGTGCCATGATTTATCCGGCGATTGTGCTGATGGTTATCATGGGTGTGATGATATTTATGTTACTAACCATCGTGCCTCAGATAGAGAAACTGTACAGTGACCTAAAGCAAGAACTGCCATTTATATCTCAAATTATGGTGAGCACGGCTAGTTTTTTGGTGAAATTTTGGTGGGCAGCTTTGATTGTAATTGGGGCGGTAGTGTACTTTCTAATCCGCTATTTTAAAACTCCAGAGGGTAGACACTTTTCGGACGCTATAAAGCTGAATTTTCCTCTGATAGGTCCGCTGTTTCGTAAACTATACATGGCTAGATTTACCCGTACTGGTGCAACGCTACTGGCGACCGGCGTACCCATGCTAGACGCTCTGGAGATATGTGCAAAGGCTGTCAATAACAGCTATGTTGCAAAATCTATATCTCATGCTGCAGAAAAGGTAAAGAACGGTAAGGGCTTGGCGGAATCATTAGAAAACGAAGACTACATACTGACCCTCGCACCGCAGATGATTGGTATTGGTGAAAAATCAGGACGGGTTGATGAAATGATGAGCAAAACGGCTACTGTTTATGAAAATGAGCTAGATGCAGCTATAAAGGGTATCTCTACCATCATCGAGCCTATTTTGATGGTAGTTCTAGCAGTGGTGGCTGGCGGTATGGTTGGTGCAATCTTGTTACCGATATATCAGCTAGTAGGCAACATACACGTATAGGTATTGCAAACAGAGGGCATATAGCATATTATTAACCATAAGCGTAAAAGCTAATAAAAAATAAGGTTCATACGGAAAGGGTGGGAAAATCTTTATGAACGCTCCACAGCTACAAAATAAAAAAGGATTCACGATTATCGAAGTTGTCTTGGTGCTAGCAATCGCAGCGCTTATCTTTTTGATGGTATTTATCGCGCTTCCAGCTTTACAGCGAAACCAACGTGATACAGCACGTAAGACCGTACTGGGTAAGGTCACGTCAGCTGTGACCAGCTATCAGTCAAACCATAGAGGTGCAAATCCAACAACGGAGGCTAATTTGGCAAAGTACGTAGATGCTGATGCAAGTAACGTTATTGATAACGAGTACACCTTGCATGTTGATGCATACAGTGCTCTTTCAGGAACCGGCGGCAAAAAGGGCTCAGCTAAGGCTGATGCAGTCCAGGTGATTACAGGTGCAAAATGTGACCCAGCTACTAACTTGGCAATTCAGGGAACAAGCCAGCGTTCGGCAGTTGCTATAATAGAGCTTGAAAACAGTGGTGAAACAATTTGTCAGGACGCTTAGTTAAATAAGTTTGCGAACCAAATAAAGAACTTCCTACGGGAAGTTTTTTATTTGTCTAAAACCTGCTATCATAAAGCTTATGGAAAAAACCTACTTTGCCCTTGTCCTATTTTTTGTTGGACTATGCCTGGGCAGTTTCGTAAATGCAGCTGTGTGGCGGATCAAACACAAAAAGGACCTACTGATTGCACGCTCAGAGTGTACTCATTGTCACTACAAACTAGAATGGTACGATCTGATACCAGTTCTCAGCTGGGTTTTTCTGCGTGGAAAATGCCGCAAGTGCCACAAGCCTATCAGCCCCCAGTATCCACTAGTAGAGCTATCAGTCGCAGCGTTCTTTGTCTGTAGCCTAGCTTTCTGGCCTATCAGCCTGGATAGCGTTAATCACTTGCTACAGTTTGGCATATGGCTCATGGCGGGTGTAGCCTTGGCTATTTTGTTTGTATACGATCTAAGATGGCTAATTTTGCCAGACAGGGTGGTCTTTCCGCTGATAGGACTTGGCGCCGCTAGTGCAATTCTTGTTGGTTTGGATGTGAGGAATCCTGGGTATTTTGTATTTAACCTTCTGGGATCGATCGCAATATTATCGGGATTCTATTTCTTGCTGTACATCATATCAAAAGGTAAATGGGTTGGTTTTGGTGATATAAAGCTCGGTCTCGGTCTGGCTTTGCTATTATGCAACTGGCAGCTAGCAATACTGGCGTTTTTCTTAGCCAATCTGATAGGAACACTCGTATTTGCGCCCGCTTTGTCTACGGGCAAAATCAAACGTACCGCGCATATACCATTTGGGCCATTTTTGATTGCAGGTTTTGTTATTGCAGGTTTGTTCGGGCATGACATTATTGATTGGTACATGGCCCTGACTTACTCGGGAATAATGATCAACACACCCTAGTTAAACAGAGTGCTTATGCTATAATCAAAGCAAATGGGCATCAAAAAACAAGATGGATTTACGATCATAGAAATTTCTTTGTTTTTTGCTGTCTCGGGACTTTTGCTGATGACTATGATGACCGGCATTGGCTTGGCCGTACAGAGGCAGCGGTTTTCTGACGCAGTGAACAGTACTCAGAGCTTTTTGCAGCAGCAGTATAACGAAACGCAGATAACATTGAATGATCGTGACAATACAAATGATTGTGGCTCCTCTGTTGATCCAAAAGGTACCAGCGACTGCCTGGTTATTGGAAAGATTGTTGATCTAGGATTAGAAAATCCTGGCGCACAAGTATCAACCATAAATTCCTACAGAGTGATAGTTAACCAATCGGGGGCTGATGCTGCTGCAATAGCAGTCCCACCTCTAACAGACCTCGACATGCTCAATGACCCGAGCCTCAACACCAGGGCCATCAAAGATTCCAACAATGAGGTGAGTTATTTGATGCAGGCAACACCTCTCAGTCGCTAACAACGGGGGGCAAATCCATAGTTGCATTTTCACCGTCAACCAATCCGCCGGCTAGTCCATCGGTCAAGGCATGTATAAATTCCGGAGATGTTAGTAACGCCAAGGCGCTACTAACGATAAAGCCTAACGGTAGCCAAGACGGAATAACCGTAGGCTATGATCAAGACGCAGAGAGTTGGTGCAATGCTCCGTAAGTTTAACCTACAGAGGGGCGATACACTGACAGAGGTCATGTTTGCAACCGCAGTGGCCGCGCTAGTGATAGTCATTGCTATTACAGCTATGAATCGTAGCCTAGCTCAGACTCAGGCCTCCGTAGAGGCGACCTTCGTACGTCAGTCGATAGATGCCGAGGGGGAGCTATTGAGATATGCCCGTGACCAATACAAGGCAGACCCCGAGGGCGCAAAAGGGAAGCCTTGGCGAGATGTTTTGGCACAAGCTACCGCAAACACTGATGACAAAGCGAGCAAATACGGCACATGCCCCGGTGATGGTAGTTTTGCCTCGGATAGTTTTTTCATGACAGACAATTTAACAGCTCCTACGGTCCAGACGGTCAGTAGCATTAATCCGGCGGCTTCTTTCCAGCCTCCTACGTATGCCGATATTGGTCACGGTATATGGGTAGAAGCTATCAAAAGCCCTGCTTCGGTAAAGATTCCATATGTTGACCTACATATACGAGCCTGTTGGGATCCACCATATGATGGCCCCAAGGCATTGATAGGTACAATCATTAGACTGTATTATGCAACGGATAACCCCGATGCGATAGCGCCAGTGATTCCGCCAGTACCGATTACTACAAACCTTTCCTTTACGCCTAGCAATCCTACTTTGCAATTTTGTTCTGACGGAGCCGGCAATACGGTCAATATCGACCAAGCAGACTTTCATACCGATCCGGGCACTCTATCAGTAACTGTTCCTGCCGGATTTACCTATTCTAACCCCGTCAGCCCAACTGGTGACGGCACCATGATAATCAGCGCACCCGAAAGTGTATTCGTTAGTATTCCACCTGGCGGTCGTGATTATACTAATAATCAGTTGATATTGACCAATGGCGGTGGGGTAACCAGGCAAACATTTAATATTCATATATCACAGGCGCCTAGTTGTTAAGGAAAATCAATGATTAAAAAACGTACAGATAAATTCAATCCAAACCAAAAAGGCTTTACAATTACAGAGCTTTCAATTGCCATGTCCATGCTGTCTGTTCTGCTGATTATTATATTGATGAGCATCTTGAACATTATTAGTGTGTACAACAAAGGCATAACATTAAAGAGGGTAAACCAAAGTGGTCGAGCAATATCGGCAGAGATACAATCTGATCTACGGCAGGCAAAATCGGGCGGCGGAGGCATAGGCGAACGTCACGACGAAGACACCAATAACGATGGCGCTACTGACGAAAACGACGCATTAACCGGTATTTGCACAGGCAAGACTAGCTACATGTGGAATGTTTACAGAGACGGAGTTGTGCTGACTAACATCACATATGCTGATGTGCCCACCGAGCGTATTAGTTTTGTTAAATTTTCTGACGACGGCAAGTTCTGCAGGGAACCTGCCAGCAAGCCTACAAAAGCCCAGAGCAGTGTGTTGGTAGATGATGGTTTGGTTATAAACGAGCCCGTCAGGCTTGATCCAGATAAAAACAATCGACATCAGTTAATTAGGTTTACTTTTACTATATCGACTGAAAATCAGGGCTCTGGTGCCGATACAGATATCAGTGGTGGAGCTTGTCAGGGCGGAGCGGATCATGACTTTTGCGCTCTCAATACCTTTGTAGTGACATCATACGCAAAAGGTGTACAATAATGTTTAAGGTTACAAAAATGCATGCAATAAAAAATAAACAATCCGGCGTAGCATCAATCTTTGTGGTTGTTTTCTTTACGCTACTGATCAGTATCATAGTAGTCGGTTTTGTTCAGTTAGTTAACCAAGACCAGCGCCAATCCACAAACGCCGATTTAAACAGTAGCGCGTATGATTCCTCTCAGGCCGGTATAGAGGATGGCAAGAGAGCGCTAGAGCAGTACAAGAGAGACTGTATACAGACGAGCAAGACTAGTGATCCAGTGTGTACTCTTAAATACACTGACGCAGGCGGAGCATTAACTGGTGATTCTTGTTCGGCTCTACGCGACAAGATTGGTGTCAGTTTGGGGCTAGATACGTCTAGCACATCTGAGGTAAAGATAACTACCAACAACACAAATGATCTTGATTTAGACCAGGCCTATACCTGCCTAAAGGTCAAATACAAAACGACTGACGCCAAGTATGATCTAGAAAGTGGCAGTCCAAACCTGATACCACTAAAAACCTCTGACGGGGCTCCTGAACCAGGAAGCATCGCAATCAATTGGTTTAACAAATCACAAGGACAGGCAACACCTGGTGGTGCTATTAGTAACTTTAGACTCCCAACCAGCTCTAGCAACTGGGGCAATAACAACCCTCCTATAATTCGGGCGCAAATCATGGCTTTGCCTCACGAGACTAGTGCTGGCACGACAGTTTCGCCTATTGATATGCAGGTAGTCGACGATAGCTCACGGGCTGTCTTCCTGTACCCCAGCACTGCCGGTACAGTATCGCCAATCGATATCGGTGCAAATTATGATTCAGCTCGCACTAAGCCAAAGTATAGCCCAATTGCAGTAAAATGTGACCCGGAGGCCACATATACCTGTAGCGCTGTATTGACCGGCTTCAAGCCAGGTGCATCGACATATGATTACTACTTGCGATTAACTGCTATTTACAAAGACGCCCCAGTCCAAGTACAAATGTTTTCAAATACTACAGCAACCGGCACGCCATTAGATTTTGATGGTGTTAATCCGGAAATAGACTCAACGGGGCGTGCAAATAATGTTTATCGACGACTCGTTAGCCGAGTTTCCCCGCAGGCAAAGTATGATGGCATAGATGTTAGTCAGGGAATATGCAAGGCTTTTCATTTAGCTGACTTTGCAACTACATATGGTAACGACGGCTGTCCAAAAGTCTGTCTATACGAAGACGTGCCTTGTACAAATACTCCCGACGACAATCCATAGAGATTTATTGCGTAGAATTACTATGAAACTTCTCATGCACTTCTTTTAAATGCTGATCTGTAACGTGCGTATAGACCTGAGTAGTCGATATATTGCTGTGTCCCAGCATGCTTTGGACTGAGCGTAGATCCGCGCCGTTCATCAATAGATCAGTTGCAAAGCTATGGCGCATAGTATGTGGACTGACGTGCTTTGTTATGCCTGCGGCTAGGGCGTAGTGTTTGATGATTCTTTGTACGCTACGAGGCGTCAGTCGACGAAAATTACCCGAAGTATCCAGGTGTTGCGGGTTGTTATCGCGGTAACTGATAAATAGCGGCTTCAGGCTGTCTTGTCTGGTGTTTAGATAGTTTTCTATATGCTCTGCAGCGTCACTACTGATGAAAACTGGACGATCTTTGTTGCCTTTGCCGCGAACCATAAACTCACGACGTGCAATATTGATATGATCTCGATTTAGATTAACTAGCTCTGATACACGCAGCCCGCTAGAAAAGAGCAGTTCTACGATAGCTCGATCGCGCAGTCCCTTTGGATCTTCCAGTGATATTTCATCAACCATACGTATGATTTCGTCAGTGTTTAGAAATGTTACTTGTTTGCTTTTGGTTTTAGGCAGTTCAATTTTGTTGGGTGCTAGCGTGTCGATATCGCGCTTAGAGCAATAGGTTAGGAAGCTCCGCAGTGCAATCAAATGGTAGCTCTGTGTCATAGCAGATAGGGCAGTGCCGGTTTCGTTTTTGTAGCGATTTAGCCACAGACGCCATTTGCGTACTAGCTCAATATCAATTTTTGAAACTTCTATATCGCCCTGAAACTCCATTAGACGGTTCAGGTACAGATGGTAGTTCTCGGCGGTCTTTTGCGAGCGGCCGCGTTCGACTTCTATATATTCCAAAAAGTCGACGATTGCATCAGATAGGTACATATTCACACTCTAGCACAAGCATTATTATTTTGCGACGTTTAATTGTAGATCTTAAAATGCTACTTTCTCATAATTGCTTCGCGTCAGGTTTGATTAGGGCCCCGGCGCCTTATCAAACTGTGGCTGCAGAGTTTATGAGAAAGTAGCATTTTAAGATCTTATCTCTGTTATAATCAAAGCAATGAGTGTTTTTGAAGCAATATTCCTAGGGTTGGTGCAGGGTTTTACCGAGTTTATTCCGGTATCTAGTTCTGGGCACCTGGTGCTAGCTCAATCTTTATTCGGCAGCAGTATTGATCATTTGTTAATACAAGCCCTGGACTTTGGTACGACATTGGCGCTGATCATATTCTTTTGGCCCAAGCTAAAAGATCTAGCTAGGCAGGTTTTTGTGAAAAGGGACTATCGTCTAGCTCGAAATATCTTGATCACATGTATACCGGCAGGTTTACTAGGTTTGTTATTGGCCAACTTCATAGAAACCAGCACAGTACTACTCAACCCGTTAGTCGTGGCCATTATGCTGGCACTAGTCGGTGTATTGATGATAGTCGTAGACAAACTGCCAAAGAAATCAAAAAAGACTAGTGGCCGGGATCTCAGCCCCAAAAGGGCACTGGCTATTGGTATCGCACAAGCTTTCGCGCTTATTCCTGGCGTTTCACGATCAGGATCAACTATTCTAGCTAGCCGCATAATGGGCTTGGCGTCCAAGCCTGCGGCTGAATATAGCTTTATGGTATCAATTCCAATCATGCTCGGGCTTCTAACAAAGCTACTACTAAAAGAAAGCGACCGTGCTTATTTGATGAGCCACTTGGACACAGTGATCATCGGTAATATTGCTGCCTTTATCAGTGGTATGATCGCAATCAAATTTATGCTTGGCTATCTAGAAAACCATGGCCTGAGCCTATTTGGCTGGTACCGCATAGGCGTGGCCTCTATAGTAGTGATCGTACTTTTGGTACAATAGTCCAAGACATTTAAATTCAAGGAGAAAACTAACACATGGAACGTACACTGATCATACTGAAACCTGACGCAATCCAGCGAGGCCTAGTTGGCGAAATTATTACCCGTTTTGAGCGTGCTGGTCTAAAGATCGTCGCATCAAAGATGATTCAACCCGACTATGACCATTACTATCATCACTACGAAGACATCGGTCAGATGGTCTCTCGTCGCGGCAAAAAGGTGTTTGATATTACGCTAGACATGATGAATCAAGGCCCTGTTATCGCATATGTACTAGAGGGGGTAGAATCAGTTGCATTAGTTCGTAAAATGGTTGGTACGACCGAACCAAAATCAGCACTTCCTGGAACGATTCGAGGTGATTACGCGCACATTAGCTTCGACTACGCCGACGCAAAAGGCGTAGGTATTCCAAACCTCATACATGCCTCTGGCGATCCAAAGGAAGCCAAGGCGGAAGTAGCCCACTGGTTCAGTGATAGCGAGATTTTTGACTACAAGTCGTCTCACGAGTCACATACTCAGGCCAAATAAGCTATAATATTCCTAGCTACGCGCCTCGGTAGCTCAATGCGTAGGCGTAGCCGGTAGTGATAACAAGCAATTGCTCTATCCATTGATGTTATGTAGAAGTATTTACATAAGGTAGAGTGGTACTACGCCTCGGTAGCTCAATGGATAGAGCAATTCCGTCCTAAGGAAAAGGTTGTAGGTTCGACTCCTACCCGGGGTACCAGTTGTATAATTAATCCGAAGGGCTGATTAGACAACTGGTCAGCTCGTGCTAACGAGCGAGAACCGTAAGGTTCGGTGTAGCAAAGTCACGCGCAGAAGTTTACTTCGAGCATGGCTGTAGCGGAGAAGGCCGAAGGCCGCCGACTCTGGGGTACCAAGCAAAATAATAGGGGAAAACCATATGTCAAAAGAATTCGATGGGCAGCGAGAGGGCGAGGAAGTTCTAGTTGTTTTCCGACGTCATGCAATTGCACTTCGAAAGGGTTTTTATATGCTGGTTATACCGTTTGCCGTAGGTTCTATTCCGGCCCTCATATGGCAAGACCAATTGTGGCTATATGGTGTAGCGTTCGGTTGTTTAGGTATAGGTTTGATTTTATTCTTTTACCACTGGGTAGGCTGGTATTATACATATTTCATAATTACAGATCAGCGCCTGCGCCAGGTTTCACAAAAGGGTCTGTTCGGCCGTAGCGTAGTAGACCTGGGGCTGAGCAAAATACAAAATATTAGCTATAATGTTCCCGGTTTTAGCGGAGAAATGCTAGGATTTGGTACAATAGTACTACAAACCTATGTGGGTGATTTGGTACTTGATAAAATTCATCATCCGGGCAAAATTTACAATCAGATACAAGATGCTGTTGTGTCAGCTGGTGGGGATGTAGACGGGGAGATAGATGGTTAAAAGATTAGTTAAAAAAATAAAGAAAACTGACGAAAAAGGCGAAAAACTTGCCAAAAGTCGTATCACAAACGAAACAGTAGCCGAACACCGCGAGCAGATTCTGGCTGGTGGTCGAAAGTTTAAATATCCGATCCAGTATGAGCGACACCGACTACTGATCAATAGTATTCTAGTCTTTCTAGTTGCTCTACTATTAGCCGTAGTTGTACTTTGGTGGCAGCTGTACCTAGCCCAAAATACTAGCAATTTCTTTTACCGTACCACCCAGTTATTACCTCTACCGGTTGCATCTGTCGATAAACAACCAGTGCCGTTCAACGATTATCTGATGGAATACCGTAGCTCGATACACTGGCTACAGCAAAAATCTCGTGGTTTTAGTACAAATTCACAAGACAGCCAACGACAGTCCGAGCATTTCAAGCGTCAGTCGCTAAACAAGGCTATCGAGAACGCATACGCTCAGAAATTAGCAGATCAATATAATATACAGGTCTCTGATAGTGATGTCGACAAATTTATAGATCAAACCATCAAAAACAGCAGTAGTCGCAACCTATCACGCGAAAGCTACGAAACTGTTCTGAGCGATTCATACGGTGTATCACCTGACGAATATCGTTCGATCGTACGTTACGCTATATTGAAACAAAAGGTTTCATTCGAGGTAGACAGGGCCGCCAAAAAGAAAGCCGATGCAGCACTAGCACAACTTGCTGCGGGCAAGACTTTCGACGAAGTAGTGGCTCAATATTCTGACGACCCACTAGCTAGCGTAACCAAGGGCGACGTCGGGTTTGTGGATAAAACAAATCAAGACCAAGGCCTAGCTGCAGCCGCTTCAAAACTACAGCTCAATCAAACCACTGCAGTCATAAAAGGCACAGATGGATATTACATAGTGAAATTACTAGAGACAAAGGGTGAACAAATACGCTATGCGCGTATCAAAATATCGCTCAACGAGTTTAACGACTCACTAAAACAGCTCAAAAAAGCCGGAAAAGTGAATGAATACATCAAGGTAGAGCAGAACGCATAACCAGGCAAATAGATAAAAATATGGACAAAGCAGCAAAACGCTTGGGTGCAGCAGAAAAAAAGCTGCAACGTGGCCTCAAAAAAAACAGCCACAAAGCCCACAATATCAGCAAAGCCATGCTCAAACACCGACGTTTTAGTCGGTTTTTGCGTGTTTTAGGGCCAGGTTTAGTCACCGGCGCGGCCGATGACGATCCATCTGGTATCGCTACATACTCTCAGGCGGGTGCTGGTTTTGGATACGGATTATTATGGATATTCCCGTTCATGTATCCACTGCTACTCGGTGTGCAGGAAAGTTGTGCCCGTATAGGGGCAATCAGCGGCAAAGGTCTGGCTGCAGTTATAAAAGACCACTACAGCAAAAAGGTCCTATTTGCCTGTGTAGCATTGGTAGTGATCGCCAACACTATTAATATCGGTGCAGACCTAGGCGCTATGGCGGCAACTACTCAGTTATTTGTTGATTTACCTTTCGTATTGTTGGCTGTAGGGTATGCGGTGTTAATTGTGATGCTGGTTTTGCTAGTGAACTACAAAACATATGCAAAAGTTCTGAAATGGTTAGCTATTACGCTGTTTGCATATCCGATTACGGCACTGCTAGTCGGTCAAGATTGGCCAGAAGTCTTTCGCCAGACGTTTACTATCAATGTGCAGATGAATTTCAACACCGTATACATAATTGTCGGCATGCTCGGTACAACTATATCGCCGTATCTGTTTTTCTGGGATACGTCCGAGGTGGTAGAGGAAGAAAGATCCAATCGCAATATGACCAAGATTGGCGAAGTGCCAAAGGCTACCAAGAAATTTCTACACAATCTGCGTATAGACAACTTTGTCGGTATGACTTTGGCTAGCGTAACGGCTTGGTTCATTGTCATAGCCTGTGCCTCGACACTGTACAAACACGGTATTACCGAAATCAACACTGCCGCCGATGCCGCCAAGGCTATAGAGCCATTAGTACAAGGTTTTCCAAATGCCGGACTAATTGCAAAATTGATCTTTTCCATCGGTATAATTGGCCTCGGACTGCTGGCAGTACCTGTACTAGCTGGCTCATCGTCATATGCAATCAGTGAAATGCTTGGTTGGCGTGAAGGTTTGTATCGTAAATTTTCGCGTGCACTGGGTTTTTATTTAGTCATTGTAATCGCGACACTAGCTGGATTGGCTATCAACTTTATGGGTATAGATCCTATCGAGGCTTTGATATTTACAGCAGTATTTAATGGAATTGCTGCAGTGCCACTACTGTTCATGATCGCCAAAGTCGGCAACAACCGCAGAGTCATGGGGGATTACAAAAATGGCTTGCTGTCGAACACGATCGTTCGATTGACGCTCGCTGTTATGACGGTTGCGGTTTTGGTTTTAGGCTGGGCGTTCCTTAAGGGGATGTGAACCTCTGTTGATTTGACCAGATAAAACTGCTACTAGGTACTGAGCTTTTAGCAAATATGGGCTCGTAGTGAAGTTGGCCTATCACGCCTCCCTGTCACGGAGGAGATCGCCGGTTCGAATCCGGTCGGGCCCGCCACGAAACACTTCAGATAGAGGTGTTTTTTATTTTGCTATAATTGTCCAATGTGCCACCTTAGCTCAGTTGGTAGAGCGTCGCACTCGTAACGCGTAGGTCAGCAGTTCGATCCTGCTAGGTGGCTCCATTTCATAGAATATTGAGGCCAAATATCGTATAATACTAGGACGAACAATGAACATTAAAGATACCGTACAACACGTAACAAAAGACCGAGCGCTGATGGCGTCTTGGTTTGCATTGGTTTTTATCTCTGTTCTAGTCACTCTCGTACTAGTGTTTCGCATACATCCTAGCGACCTAAACACTCAGATTCGCTACACGGCATTTGGTGTGTCGCACATATATACCAACGCTTGGTACTATTTGATACCTGTCATTTTGTTTAGCTTGACGGTAGTAGTTTTGCATACTTTGATCGCCATGAAGTTATTCACCGAAAAGAACAACTATATTGCACGACTTTTCATCTGGCTATCTGTTGCAGTAGTCGTTATTGGGGCATTTATTAGCTTCGCTATACTAGGACTAGCCTCGATTTAACGACCATGACAGACATAGAAATACCACTGGGCAAACGTACGCGTCAGTATCGTTTTTTTGAGATTCTACCTGCATTTATTAGCTACGGACTACTGATACTATTGGTAGTCCTATCTATATTCAATCCATTTCTAGCAGCAATGTATCTGTTAGCAGTTATATTAACGCTGTTTATCAAATCAGTCACTATTGCCGCCAGAACCATACAAGGTTACGGCCAATTACAATCTGCCCAAGCCGTAAACTGGCAAAAACGTCTGCGCGATATAACAATTGCTGAAAATCCAAAGAAAAAGTTACCAGAATCTATAGAAAAAGGCTTTCACAGCAAGCAGCACCTACGCAATCTGCAAGCAATTCGTGAAAATCCAGACGATTATCCGAAAGTTGATGATATTTATCACGCTGTTATAGTGCTGGCCTACAACGAAAGCGAAGATATCATAGGCCCGACTATCGAATATGTTACAAAAACTCGTTTTCCGAATGAAAAGATCATATTTGTCATGGGCTATGAAGAGCGTGGCGGCGATGAAATACGCGAAACTGTAAAAAGGCTAGAGGCTCGATTTGGCAAAGAATTCTATGCATTTCTGCCCGTTTGCCACCCCGATGGTATACCTGACGAAGTGGCAGGCAAAGGCGCAAACGCTACGTATTCTGGCAAATATCTGCGCAAATGGCTAAAAGATCAGCCGAATATTGACAGTGACAAAGTAATAGTCACGACTCTGGATAGCGATAATCGCCCGGACAAAGGCTATTTTTCATATGTTACCTACGAATATATTGTTCATCCAAATCGTGACAACCTGTCGTTTCAGCCAATTGCGCTATTTTTGAACAATATCTGGGATGCGCCGGCGCCAATGCGTGTCGTTGCTACTGGTAACTCGTTCTTTAATATCATCATATCTATGCGCCCGCACGTCTTGCGTAACTTTGCTGCGCACTCACAGCCATACAAAGCCCTGAGCGCAATGGATTTTTGGAGCGTACGCACCATCGTCGAAGACGGGCATCAATATTGGCGCAGCTACTTTCACTTTGACGGCAAGTACTCTGTTATACCGATATATGTGCCGATTTATCAGGACGCGGTACTGGCCAGCACCTATTGGCAGACTCTAAAAGCCCAGTTTGTGCAGGTTAGGCGATGGGCGTATGGGGCATCGGACGTACCATATGTGGCGGTCAGGATTTTTAGCAAAAAAAGAACCGTACCATTTTTATCTGGTACAGCATATCTAATACGGCTGATCGACAACCACACGACATGGGCTAGTATGTCGATATTAGTGGCGGTAGGAGGCTGGGTGCCACTACTGATCAACCAAGAATCGTCACGTAGCATAATAGTGCACGAGCTACCAGAGGTAATCAGCTATATTCAGCGCCTGGCAATGATCGGTATTTTCATAACGATATTTCTAACTTTCAAGATGCTACCACCCAGGCCAGAACGCTACAAGCGCCACCGTTCGGTCCTTATGCTACTGCAATGGGTACTAATGCCGATAACAGCTATAGCATACGGCTCACTAGCTTCGTTCTATTCACAGACTCGTCTAGCCATTGGCAAATACATGGACAAGTTTGATGTGACTGAAAAAGCCACTAAATAACTAGCCTCGAAGGTGTTTCTTTAAATAAATAGGATGCTTTGCTGCGTATTGTACGCTAGCTAGGCGGTCAAAGTGCTTCAAACTTGCGTATACAGCCTCGCATATGGCCTCTGGAGTCGTTTTGTCGCCAGCATGAAGGAGTTTAGCCTCTATGGTTTTAGCTAGCGCCTCGGCGTTCTCAGCGCGTTTTACGGGTATATGTTCAAAGCAGTTAGCGATGCTAATCAACAGTTTGGCGTGATGAAAGGGTAGAGTAGCTTTATCAGAGGCAACTTGTATCTGATCCATGGCTACGTCCTCGTAGGTTGTATATATCTGGCCACAGTCTTTGCAACGTCTTCGTCTCCAGACAGTAGAAGTCTTTTTATTCTGTCTGGAATTTATGACAGACGTATTATTTTGCCCACACCTTATACAAATCATGACTACATATTGTCATAACGCATAGCAAAATGCTAGTGGAAAAGATTCTAAAAGTGTGTAAAAGAGGGGGCTCTAAGAAGTATATTCGTAGAATAGTTTAAAGCTCGAAAGCTCTGAGGGTTTGCTAGCAGTACTGTTCTTGATTGTGTTGCTTTGCTTTTTCATATTATTATACTAGCACTTTGTACTAAAAAAGTCAATATTATGTCACGGTATATATGGGGTAACTAAAAATATCCCACTGCTAATTTTAGTGAGATATTTTATGTGGTGGGCGATGAGGAATTCGAATCCCCGACCTCCTCAACGTCAATGAGGCGCTCTAGCCAGCTGAGCTAATCGCCCGCGCAAACAACAGCATAGCAAAAACAGAGGCCACACGCAATTGCCTCGTGTTACAATTGTAGGCATATGAGTGATAACGATAAACTACAAGCTATGCGTCACAGCTTAGCCCATATCACTGCTGCAGCAGTGCAAAGGCTGTGGCCACAAGCCAAATTTGGCGTTGGTCCAGTGGTCAAAGACGGCTTTTACTATGATATAGACATCGACAAAGTCACTATTTCTACGGATGATTTTGCCAAAATTGAGGCTGAAATGCGCAAAATTATAGAGGAAAAGCAGGCATTTGAGCGTAGTGAAAAACAAATTGACGATGCTATTGGCTGGGCAAAAGAAGCCAAACAGCCTTACAAAGAGGAGTTACTGAATGATCTGAAGCGATCCGGCACCACTGTTGCTAGTGATTTGAATGCTGATGAGCTAGGAACCATAGCCGACGGCGAAGGTGTCGTAGAAAATGTTAGTTTTTATACTAATGGTGATTTTACCGACCTCTGTCGGGGACCACATGTTGGCAGTACGAGCGAAGTTGGTGCGTTCAAGCTACTTCGAGTTGCCGGTGCGTACTGGCGCGGCAAAGAAACAAATCCACAAATGCAACGTTTATATGGGGTGGCATTTGAAACTAAAGAGCAGCTAGATCACTATTTAGAGCTGCAAGAACAAGCAAAACAGCGTGATCACCGTAAATTAGGCAAAGAGTTAGACCTTTTTGTGACGTCAGAACTAGTTGGCTCTGGGTTACCTCTGTTTACGCCTCGAGGAACAGTGCTCCGCGAAGAATTAACAGAGTATTCGAACGACCTACGCGAGAACTATGGTTTTGAAAAGGTTTGGATACCGCACATCACAAAGACTGCCTTATACGAAAAGTCTGGTCACCAGGCAAAATTTGGTGACGAGCTGTTTTTGGTTAAAAGCCAAGAGACCTCCGATGAATTTGTACTAAAACCGATGAATTGCCCGCATCACACACGTATTTATGCCAGCAAACCTCGTAGTTATCGAGATCTGCCGGTTCGATACCTCGAGACCACCACCGTTTATCGCGACGAAAAAACAGGGGAGTTGGGTGGATTATCACGTGTTCGCTCGATTACCCAAGACGATAGCCATGTATTTTGTCGAGGCGACCAAATAGAGCAAGAAATAGCTAATTTACTGGCCGCTGCTAGTGAAATATACAAGGCAGTTGGCATGGATCTACGTGTTCGCCTCAGTTATCGTGACGATAGCGATGGCTATTTAGGTGACCCGGCTCTATGGAAAACAGCCCAAGACCAGCTAAGGAACGCTGTTGAAGCCAACGGACTAAAGTATTTCGAAGTCGAGGGCGAAGCTGCGTTTTATGGTCCAAAGATAGACTTTATGGCGACTGATGCGCTAGAGCGCGAACATCAACTGGCGACTGTACAGCTAGATTTTGTCCAACCTGACAGATTTGAGCTCGAATACATCAGTGATGATGGCTCGCGTCAGACTCCGGTTATGATTCATTGTGCATTATTAGGTTCTGTCGAAAGATTCCTGAGTGTTTATATTGAACATACAGGCGGAAAGTTCCCGGTTTGGCTAGCTCCAGAGCAAATTCGGGTTATTCAGGTCAAAGATAGTCCAGAACTTGACGCTTTTGTTGATAAACTAGTCGCTTTAGCCAAAGAGAACAAGGTTCGAATAGTCGTGGATCGCACGAACGAGTCTGTCGGCAAGAAGATCCGAGCAGCTGAGGTATTAAAAGTGCCATATAGTGTAGTAATAGGTGAAAAAGAACTAGAAACTGGTAAATTAACACCTAGAGTCAGAAAAGACCTAGCAGTTGAAGGTCGCCAAGACGAAGCTTATGAGCTAGAAAAACTCATAAGTTCTATCGCCAACGAGGTTCGCTCCCGCGCCCAAAATTCTTCTATATGACCAAAAAAGAGATAATAGCTGTTGATATTGACGACGTACTGGCGACAAATGCTGAAGGCTTTGTGGAATTTAGCAACAAAAGATGGGGCACAAACCTAGTGCCAAGCGACTATCACGATCATTGGGCTGAACTTTGGGGTGTAGAAAATCATGAGGCAGTTGCACGAGCAGATGTTCTGGTCAAAGACGGTGTTTTCAGGAGCTACAATCACTTAGAAGATGCCTTGCCGGTCCTGAGTAAATTATCCAAAAGATTTGACCTAGTAGTTGTTAATTTCAAAGGTCTATTTAAAGAAGTATATTTTGCTGGTATATGGGATGAAATAACTAACCATTCGGCTCAAAAAGGAAAAGGTGATCTATTGAAGGAAATCGGAGCTCACTATCTGATAGATGACCAAATAAAGCATTGTAAAACGGCTGCAGAACATGACATAGAGGCGCTGCTTTTTGGTAACTATAGCTGGAATAGGGCTGAAGATCTGCCTGCGGGCGTTCATAGGGTCAGTAATTGGCGAGGTGTAGCGGAGTTTTTTGATGCAAGATAGCAATATAGGCAGCTTTAAAGAGCAGGTTTATTCGCTTGTTGCCCAAATACCCAGCGGGCGGGTGATGACTTATGGTGATATTGCAGCTCTATGCGGCCAGGCCGCTGCCTCGCGTATTGTCGGTGGGTTAGCACATTTTGGTCCGACCGAGCTACCTTGGCATAGAGTCGTTAATAGATTTGGCGGATTGGCTGCTGGTTATTACGGAGGTAAAGTCGGACATCAAAAGGCACTAGAAGCCGAAGGTTTTAAAATTGATAATTTCACGGTGGTAGATTTCGAGGCAAAGAGATGGACACCAAGCAGCCGCTAATTGTAATAACCGGTCCAACCGCTAGCGGTAAAAGTGATGTGGCAATGAAATTAGCGCTGAAATATAGCGGTGAAATCATATGTGCCGACTCTAGAACCGTCTATAAAGGCATGGATATAGGCACTGCCAAGCCTAGCCGACAGGATCAACGGCTAGTTCCACATCATTTGCTGGATGTAGTCGAGCCAAATGAACGATTTACTGCCGCTGATTTTCAAAGATTAGCTATAAAGGCGATTGATGACATACGTTCACGCAGCAAGATACCATTTTTGGTTGGCGGAACTGGCCTATATATAGATAGTGTTATCCTCGATTATAAATTTGACAAGGATCACGACCCAAAGCTACGAGAAAAGCTCGAAGCTATGAGCCTAGAGGAGCTTTATACTTATTGCAAAACTAACAACATTGATTTGCCCGAAAATCACAAGAATAAAAGGCATGTTGTAAGAAATATTGAACGTGGTGATGCTGTTGTGAGAAGTAACGAACAAAAAATAAACACAAGCATTGTTGTAGCAGTAGCAACAGAAAAAGACGTACTACGTAACAGAATTGTTCAGCGAACTGAACACATTTTTGAAAGCGGAGTAGTCAAAGAGGCAAAATTGTTGGGCGAAAAGTATGGGTGGAATAGTGAATCCATGACCGGAAATATATACCCAATCATGCACAAAGTTTTAAATAACGAGCTAACGATTGACCAAGCTAAGGAAAAAAATGTTACTCAGGATTGGCGACTGGCCAAACGACAAATAACGTGGTTAAAACGCAACAAGTTTGTTCAGTGGATGCCGCCTGATGAGGTATATCCGTATATTTCAGAGTATTTAGAAGCTCGCTAAAATTGAACAAAAATGATATCATTAGTATCAAACCAGGAGGAAAATAACAGACAATGATCGATACCTTATTTGGCTCAAAAACACGCGTCAAATTGCTGTATTTGTTTCTAAATAACCCCGGTAGGGCCTTTTATGTACGCGAGATCACTCGTAGGGTAGATGAACAAATAAATTCCGTCCGCCGTGAGCTAGCAAATATGCTAAATGTAGGTGTGATAAAGAGCGATAGTGTAGATGTAGACAACAAACTGTACTACGAAGTGGATATTGATTATGTTCACTACAAACCTCTAAAACAGATCTTTTCTGACAAATCTAGCTCTAGTGAGATCAGCTCGGAAATCGCTAGCACAACAGACTGGCCAAAGAGGCTCAAGCATCTAACTGGGGTAAAGGCTGTAATATTGAGCGGTTCATTTGTATCAGGGGCACACAGTAAGGTGGATCTGCTGATAGTAGGCACTATTCCAAAAGCCAAACTAAAGAAATTTATGAAAGATCTAGAAGAGGATGAACATCGCAGCCTTAACTATGCAACGTTAAAATATGATGATTTCAGCTACCGCCTAGGCGTAAAAGACCGCTTTGTATCAGAGATTATCGACGGAAAGCATGTTGTAGCGTTGGATGTTAATGGAATAGTTAGTAAATAAGGAGATAAATACCGAAAATGGAAATCGAATATAAAGGCGCAACTACAATAACAATCAAATCTGGCTCAGCAGTTAATGTAGTAGTTGATCCAAAGCTATCTAGTGTAGGCCAAAAAGACGTTAAATTAACAGGTGCCATAGAGCTAGTTACTGATGCAGATCAAGCTATCGATACAGATCAAAAGATTCTAATCAGCGGTGCAGGTGAGTACGAAGTATCAGGCGTCTCCATCAAGGGTGTATCAATACCGCGCTACAAAGACGGCGAACGTAAAGTAACCGCATATAAACTAGAGCTAAGCGGTACCAGAGTAGCGATACTTGGTCACGTGAACGACTCTTTGGACGAAGTGCAGCTAGAGAGCATTGGTGTTATTGATGTTCTAGCACTACCAGTTGGCGGTAACGGTTATACGCTAGACTCTCACGCCGCCGCCAAGATCGTTAACCAGATAGATCCGAAAATTGTGATACCTATGCACTACAAGGACAGCGCAGTTAAATATGAGGTTGATCAGGATGACCTATCTAGCTTTCTAAAAGATCTAGGCGCTCAAGAGCATGAAGTGGTAGACAAGCTGAAAATAAAAAACGGGGCTATGCCCGCTGTCAGAACAGTTTTTGAGATAAAGCGAAGCTAGTTAGCTTTTGCTAGGACGCCCTTTTTCTTTAGGGTTCGGATAGCTTGAGTGCTGAGAGTCATAGTGACTTTTTTACCATCAAGCATGAATGTTTTCTTTTGTAAGTTAGGTTTGAAAACCCGTTTTGTGCGACGCAAAGAAAAGCTCACATTGTGGCCGTGCTGCTTACCTTTACCTGTTAACTCGCATCTTGCTGCCATTTGGGGTTTCCTTTTTACAGTTCAGTAATCAATATTATCACCTTGCATAACAGAAGTCAACGCTTTAGTTTGCTATACTAAAATGCACATGGATATAAATTTACTTCAGATCTTTATTTTACTAGTAGTCATTTTGATTTCGATGACCCTGCACGAAATGACCCATGCTTACGTTGGCTACTGGCTAGGTGACGATACGGCTAAGCATCAAGGACGATTGACTATTAACCCGTTAGCTCATATTGACCCGTTTTTGACTATATTGCTGCCGATATTGTTGGCCGTAACAGGCGCACCGATATTCGGTGGAGCAAAGCCAGTGCCCTTTAATCCACATAATGTTCGCTGGGGAGAGTTTGGGGCAATGCTAGTCGGTATATCTGGTCCAATTAGCAATCTTGTTTTGGCATTCCTTGGGTTTGCTTTGTTGCCGATCGTAGGGCTAGATACGGTTGGTGGGGGTATTTTATTGATCTGGGTGTACGTCAACCTAGGTTTCTTTATATTTAATATACTGCCAATCCCGCCACTCGACGGATCTAGGTTGCTGTATTACTTAGCGCCTGAAAATGTCAGGAGAGTGCTCTCTAGCGTAGAACAGTACGGCTTGATAATTGTTTTTGCAGTAATATTACTGTTCTCGCAGTACTTAACTATGTACATGCAGGCAGCGATCAACTTCTTTTTGCGCATTTTCGCAGCGATCTTTGGTGTAGTGATATAATTAAACCAGCCCCTAGCAAAGGTGCATAGATTTTTCTTAACAGGATATTTATAGGGAGTTCAATATTATATTACTTCGTGGAGTAATGATGAGAACACCCACCTTGCATAAAAGCGAGGAAATGTCGTGCACCGCAGTCCGGGGGTTAAATATTGATGAACTAACACAGGAAAACTAAAAGAATTTATTTATGAGACAAAAAATTTCAGTCCGAGCAATGGTAAAACAAGATGGCAAAATATTACTGGCTCGACGTGCGACAGGTAGATCATCAATATTAGGTAAATACGAGCTTCCGGGTGGAAGCGTAGAATTCAGGGAGCAGCCCAACGAAGCTTTGGCGCGCTATTTAAACAATCATTTTTCAGTCGGCATAGAGACTTCACAGCTTTTCGATGTTGTTAGCTTTATAGATCCCGATGATACTGATATTCAGTATGTGTTCGTTGTTTACCTAGTTAGCTTAAAAGCGGGCGAGAGCAGTATAAAACTTAGTCCACGCTACAATAAATACACTTGGCAAAAGTTGTCAAACGTACAACTCAATGAACTTACAAATTCAACTCAAATTTTGCTAGGACTAGATGATGATGAACAGCCTACTCTGTTTCATGACGTTGAACATGTTCAATCTGATGTTGAAACAACATCGAATGATTCATTAATTTTGTATTCAGATGGTGGATCGCGCGGTAACCCCGGTCCGAGTGCGGCTGCTTTTGTAGTCATGAATAGTCGCGAGCAAGTAATTGCAGATGGTGGCTCGTACTTAGGTGTAACCACAAACAATCAGGCAGAATATCAGGCCGTGTACTTTGGGTTAAAGAAAGCCAGTGAGATGGGCGCTCAGGTAGTGGACTTTCGACTAGACAGCAACCTAGTAGTCAATCAGTTAAACGGTGTCTACAAGATTAAAAATCGAGATCTTTGGCCTATATATGAACAAATAAAACTACTGGTGCCAAAGTTCAGAAAAGTCACATTTTCACATGTTCGTAGAGAGTTTAACCAGTTAGCAGATGGTCTGGTAAACAAGATTCTAGACGAGCAGGCTGGAAAATAAGGTATACTAATAGAGGTAGATCATTGGGCAATCGCTTGCTAACGCGAGAGGAAAGTCCGGGCAGCATAGGGCACGACAGTTGCTAACGGCAACCGGGGGCGACCCTAGGGAAAGTGCCACAGAAACCAAAAGGTTCGTTAGCTGCAAGTTCGCTTAGGATCTTGCGATCTAGTTCGATATTCTTTTTCTTTAAAGCATTTATCAATTGACCGTAGGTTGTGCCGTTTTCACGAGCAGCGGCGTTGATACGGGTTATCCATAGGCCGCGTAGGTCTCGTTTTCGGTTACGTCGGTCGCGGTATGCGTACTGAAGTGAACGAATAACAGCTTGCTTGGCAAGGCGGAAGCTTCTAGTTCGGTTATGCTGCATGCCTTTTGCGCGCTTTAGCATTTTCTTGTGTTTTGCGCGTGTGGTTACGCCTCGTTTTACTCTCATATCTCTATGCTCCTATGACTCTCTTGATATTCTTGCGGATTGATCCTGTGATTTCAGCGCTTGATCCGATACGTCGCTTGCGACTAGCACTCTTTTTAGCGAGCATATGTCCACCAAAGGCGCGACGACGCAAAAGCTTGCCAGTGCCGGTCTTTTTGATCCGCTTGGCAGTTCCTTTATGAGTTTTCATCTTTGGCATTCTATTTACTCCTTACAGTAATACTTAGGTTTCTACCAGCCATACTAGGCTGTTGTTCGGTCACGATTTCGTCACCAAGAATTTCTTGTACCTTCTTGATCATTACAAAACCTAGGTCTTTGTGGGCCATTTCTCGTCCTTTAAAGACGACGGTTAGCCTGACCTTATGACCTTCTTCTAGAAACTTGCGCACTTTTCGGAGTTTGATATCAAGATCGTTTGCGCCAATTTTTAGGCCAATTCGGATCTGTTTCATCTCGCTTGGCTTGCTTTTGGCGCGAGCTTTTTGCAGCTCTTTCGTCTTTTGGTACTGATACTTGCCCCAGTCTATGACCTTGGCAACCGGGGGATTGGCAGCTGGTGATATCTCAACCAAGTCCAACCCAGCGTCTTCAGCGGCTTTTAGAGCTTCCTGACGAGACAAAATACCTATTTGTTCGCCGCTCTCTCCTATAACCCGTAACTCTGAGGCGCGAATGGCCTCGTTGATACGTACCGATTTATTGATCTTGAATCACTCCTATTAACGTTTATTATTAGTTCCTATGCAGGCATTTTAACAGATTAACTATTGGGGTGCAAGGGGTTGTTGTTAGATTGTCGGATTGGCCGCCCTGTATTGCAAGGCTTCAGAAATATGCCTTGTTGTTATGTCTTTGGAATTCTCTAGGTCGGCGATTGTGCGAGCTACCTTGATGACTTTAAAGTATGACCTGGTTGTTAGGCTCAATCTTTGTGAGGCTTGGGCCAGTAAATTACGCACATCTTCACTGAGGTCTAGTTGTTTTTTAATCTGTTGGCTGCTAAGCGAGGCATTGCTAATTGTTGTGTCGCCATATCTTTTTTGCTGTATATTTCTAGCATCTTCAATCTGTTGGCGAAAGCCATCTGCAATGTTTGTATTTGATTTTTTTAATAGCTCATCGTGCGGAACGCGTCCTACATGAACAACTAAATCTATGCGATCTAACAAGGGTCCAGAGACTTTCTTTTGGTACTGCAATATCTGAGTTGTGCTGCAGTTGCATTCGCGCAGATCATCGCCGTAATAACCGCACGGACAGGGGTTTTGGGTGGCAACAAGCATAAAGTTAGCCGGAAAACTGACCTTGCTACTAGCGCGAGAAACATGTATCTCGCGATCTTCCAGGGGTTGTCGCATTACTTCTAGGCTAGCGCGGGGGTATTCAGGTAGCTCATCGAGAAATAGCACACCGAGATGCGCCAAACTAACTTCGCCAGGCACGGGATTGCGCCCACCACCTATCAGTGAAATATGACTTGCAGTATGATGTGGCGAACGAAAAGGTCGAGACAACAAAGCGTCTGCAGCCATCTCCCCGGATATACTATGCAGTTTAGTTACTTGTATCTGCTCCGACAGCGAAAGGGGCGGCAGGAGGTCGACAAGAGCTCTAGCGAGCATTGTTTTGCCTGTGCCGGGTGGTCCGGTGAATAGAATATTATGATGACCTGCGGCCGCGATAGTCAGTGCGCGCTTTGCGATGGGCTGACCGTATATATCATCTATAGTCAATTTGGATTTCTTTGCGTTAGATTTTATCTTTTTATGCACTACAGGCTCTATCAATTTTTCTTTTTTAAGGTGTAAGAATAGCTCAGCCAGGGACTTTACACCTATTATTTCGACCCCATCTATCAATGCCGCCTGAGCAGTGTTCTGATGAGGTATGAATAGCTTTTTGGCTCCATGTTTCTTTGCAGTCTCTGCCAAATTTATTGCTCCACGTATAGAGCGCAGGTTGCCATCTAGCGATAGTTCACCAGCAAATACGCAGTCCGCAGTGTCTTTGGCCGACACCTGACCACTGACGGTCAAAATTGCCAGGGCGATAGGCAAGTCAAATTGCGCACCGTCCTTGGGTAGATTAGCAGGGGCCAGATTGATCATTACCTTCGAAGAAGGAAACTCGAGGTGTGAGTTTTTGATAGCACTACGGACCCGCTCCTTTGCTTCGTCGACTGCCTTGTTGGCAAGTCCAACTATTTGCAGCCCTGGCAGACCACGGCTGGCGTCGCACTCAACTTCGATAATCTGGCCATCAAAACCAACATTTGTCGCTGAAAGTATTGTTCCCACCATATTCATTCCAGTAAAACATTTATGGCTAAAACCGACAAGCCATGGTATAATAACAGGGTACGTGGGGCTGACTATAGCTTTCGACGATCGGACATTAACAGATTACTTTGCAAGTCGACCAACACCGTAAGTGTTATCTTAACTGCAAATCCAATTGCAATAGCAAAAGCTAAATTTGCTTCATTCGCTAACGCGTTTAAAGTAAACGCTTTTGCGCCAGTTACAGCCTAACCGCTGTAGCCACTCACTAGCGTAGGCAACATAATGCTAGGCGAGTGTCATATTCATGTTGCTGGTTTTGTTTTGTGTGAGGGCGAAATGAAACGAGATTTTACCCAAGCGACTTTACTTGTGTTTTGCTATTTCCATAGCAAGTCAAAGTCGTAAAAAAATTTAGAAATAGCTAAGCTTGTAGACGAGTAGTCAGTTACCGAACGGACCCGGGCGCGATTCCCGGCAGCTCCACCAGAATTTATTGCGTATAAAAGAAAAAACAACCGCCTGCGAGTAGCGGTTGTTTTAAGTTTTGAGACCTTTTTGTTTTTGAACCCCTGAGTAAGTTTTTTATTCAAGAGTTACCCCTATAATATCGCGCCAAAACGCTCATGTCAACACCATTTTTAGACAAAATTTTTTCTGTGGAAAACTGACACGGGCCTATTAACCGGGCCATATGATACGAAAATCATTTAAATACGTAGCAATAAATCCAAAACTCATTTTTGTATACACCTAAACGCACCAATTTAGACGCGCAAGATCGCTTACTTTACGTGTTCGTTGTATAACAAACTCGTAGGGCCAATAAATTAACGCAAGGTTGTAATTTCAAACACAAATACAAGTCCATATACACACTCCGCGAACGCTTTGTTAATGTCACGGCAAAGACTAGTAGTTTAGTATGCCGACTTTGCAAACTTTACATCATTTAGAATTATGTGCCATAGCGATAATGACGTTTCAAAATAAAAACGATAATAATTTTAACGAAAAAGATAATTCGCTCGTTCTGAATTTTATAATATGCACTAATAAAACAAAGACGCGGCTATGGCCGTGAACAAAATCATGCATTCCCAACAAATCACAAAATTAACGCAGCAAAATGCGTACAGGCAGGTGATTGGGTGCTGTAATATCAAATAACATTGTATTTAATACCGATGTAAAAAATAATATTTAGACCTGTTATAACAAAGACTACTACTTTTTTACAACAAAATAGACTAAAAACTTATTGACGCTTATGATTATTTGTGCTAAAAATGAAACAAGCTTTAAAACAAAACAAACACACAAAAGCTCGCACATTCCATCACTCCGTAAACCAAATTGACGGAAATATGACGTCATAATCATCCTGATTGTGTCGTCAATGCTCCGCCAAAACAAAAATGTTTTACGTGAGTTTAATTGCAGAACGTTTATCAACCGATAAATAGTTCGCATACACGATATGCTCCAGTCTTTTGACTGTGAGCGGTCACGCCGCCTTCGGCGATGGAGCGCCCAATATTAAATTTACAGCGGCGGTTTCTGTCGCCAAGGCTCTTTTTTTCTGATATCCTGTGATTATGCTAAATCACATAACAGAAAGGCTTTGGTACGGCATCTACTTGACTCCAATAGTGAGTTTATTGATGCTATTTTATATTTGGAACACCACAAACCCAGGGACAGTTGGTCCACTGGGTATTTTATTTGTTTTTATACTGCTGTATCTGTTTTGGGCTAGTATATTTTTTATTATCTTGCATCTGGGCTTTTCACTGTTTAAAAAGAGTAGTCTATTTCATGCGCTATTGTCTCGTCGCGATAACAAACCGTTCAATTGGAAGCTAAGCTACTATGTAGCTAGTATTATCGCCTTTATGCCAGTCCTCTTGCTGGCTATGCAATCAGTTAATCAACTTACTATCAGAGATGTTTTGCTAGTAGTTGTATTTACGGGATTAGCTATTTTTTATGTTCTAAGACGTAGCTGATATCTACTGTAATATTTGACCATTTCTATCTATTAATTATGCTATAATCAAGGATATATGGAACCCCAATCAAACAACTTGGAGAACTTGGCAAATAACACCCCAGAGCAATTACAGCGAGGCCCTGAGGTGGGATCTTCCCCTGATCAAAGGAAGCTAGAAAAAGTGCCTATTGGCGCATTAGAACACCTTGCCGGCGATACCTCGAAAGAACGAAGCGGGGTAATCAATGATAATCCACAGGTTTCTAGCGATGACGTTACTATAGCTCTTCCTTCTGTACCAGATTCCGTACAAGCCAGTGATGTGACTACTACAACTACTCAGACCCCTGTTGTTGCTGCCGATGATGATGTCATAGAAAAAGAATGGGTGAATAAGGCAAAGAAGGTTATCACTCAAACCAAGGGTGATCCGTACACGAAAGAGCGAGAAGTGAGTAGATTGCAGGCAGACTACATGCAGAAGCGTTACGGTAAGCAAGTTAAAATGCCAGATGAAACATAATGAGGTGGTAAAGAGGTGGCTGGACTACTCGTAACTATATTTGTATTCGCCTCTATAGGTGCAGCTATTGCTGCAGGTATATATTTTTTGTATCGTCAATCTCTGCGTGAGGCAAAAAACTACGAGAGGGGTCTAAAAATGATACCGCTCAGGATCCATTTGCCTCCGTCTAGCGAAGATATTGAAGCTGGTGGTCGAGATGAGCGGGATGTCACCCAAGAGGCTATATCGCAGGCTCAGGTTATGTACAATATCATTGCTAGTACCGCGACAAAAGGCTTCAAGAGTAAACTGTTTGGCCAAAGACACATTGCATTCGAGGTGACTGTTAAAAATGGCATGGTCAATTATTACGTTGTAGTACCAGTAGTATTAATAGACGTTATACGTCAGGCAGTTTCGGCTGCTTATCCGGCGGCGACTCTGGAGGAAGTAGAGGAGCAGAATATATTCAGTCAGACAGGCAGGATCAGTGGAACTATTGGTGGTGAGCTGACTTTAAAGAACGATTATTCATATCCGATTGCCACATTTGAAGAAGCAAAGCGCGATGCCATGGTAGCCCTACTAAATGCCTTATCAGGGGCGGGCAAAGACGACGGAGCTGCCATACAGATATTACTTCGCCCAGCACAAGAGGGATGGTCAAAAAGCTCAAACAAGACTGCGCAAAAGATACGCCAAGGAAAGAGCGGCAAGGGAGGCTCTAACCCAATAGGAACAGGGATACTCGAGATGTTGTGGAAACCACCTGCGGCGGGAGAGAAGAAAGAAGGCGGTGGTGACCATCAAGTTAGCTCGCTAGAGCAGTCGTATATAGAGGCAATAGAGGAAAAAACTCGATATCCAGCATACGAGACATTGATACGTGTGATAGCTTCATCAAATACCGCCGCACAATCACAGACATTGGTTAAAAACGTCGTTGCGGCCTTTGCATTGTTTGACGCACCGAATAAAAACGGCTTCAAATTTAGTGTTACTAACAACATTGAACAATTTACAACAGCATTTATTTTCAGGTTCTTCCCTCAAAATATAAAAAACAACATACTAAACAGTATAGAGTTAGCAACTATATTTCACTTGCCGGACCAGAGCAGTATTCCTACGTCGCAGGTTGAGCGTCAGGCCGCAAAGCAAGTTGATGGTCCAAATTTTGTACCAGACAAAGGGTTGCTACTGGGTGTCAATGTGTTTCGCGGAGTCAAGAAAGAGATTCGCCTAAGTGAAAATGACCGTCGTCGTCATACATATGTAATAGGTCAGACCGGTACAGGTAAGTCAGTGCTGCTCGAGAACCTAGCCCTGCAGGACATGCTAGAAGGCCGTGGCTTTGCTTTTATTGATCCGCACGGTGACACAGCAGAGACTTTGTTAGGAATGGTTCCAAAGCATCGCGTAGAGGACGTGATTTACTTTAATCCCGGTGATATGACAAACCCTGTTGGCCTGAATATGTTTGAATTCGATAACCCTGACCAAAAAGACTTCCTAATACAAGAGGCTATCAATATGCTATATGGTTTATATGACCCAGGTCATACAGGAATCATTGGACCTAGGCTAGAGCATATCTTCAGGTACTGTGCTCTGCTACTAATGTCAGATCCGAATGGTGGAACATTTATAGATATACCAAAAATACTGGTTGACAATGATTTCATGAAGAGCAAACTCAAATACGTTAAAGATCAAGATGTATTGGATTTTTGGACAAAAGAATATCCAAACTCACAGCGTTCGAACGAATCGGGTGAAGTAACTAGCTGGGTTGTTAGTAAGTTCGGTCCGTTTATGTCCAACACTATGATGCGAAACGTTATGGGTCAGACAAAGAGCGGATTTAACCTGCGAGACATCATGGATAACAGAAAGATACTGATCGTTAACCTTAGTCAAGGAAAAATGGGCGAACTTAACTCGAGACTATTGGGTATGATATTCATTATGAAGTTCCAGACAGCAGTAATGAGTCGTGACGATATTTTAGAAGAAGATCGTGAAGATTTTTGTTTGTATGTAGATGAGTTTCAGAACTTTGCTACTGATAGTTTCGAGTCAATTCTGTCCCAGGTCCGAAAGTATCGCTTGAACTTGATCATCGGTAACCAGTTTATGACTCAGTTAAATGACAAAGTACGCGAAGCAATAATTGGTAACGTAGGCACGGTAATTAGCGGTAGGATTGGTGTAACTGATGCGGAGTTACTGGTCAAACGATTCCAGCCAACATTTGATATGGAGGATCTAATAAAGCTACCTAACTATCAAGCTATAGCAAACGTTATGATCAATAATGTGCCATCAGCTCCGTTTAGCATGAACTTCTTACCTCCGCTAGGCGGTGCACAGCCAAATAATCAGCTATCTGACGCGCTCAAGAAGCTGTCCGCAGCAAAGCATGGTCGTCCACGAGCTGAAGTGGAGCGAGAGATATTTACTCGCCTAGGGGCCAGCACAAAGCAGCTGGATCAAACTACAAAGCAAATTAGGGGTGCTTCCGAAGAGCCATCATCTGGTAGCTCATTCCTAGATGAATGGCTAGCAAAGCGCAAGGAGATATCTGCAAAGAAAGTAGAAACCAACCAAAAGCCTCCTGTAAAGAAATCCAAAGAAGAGACTATCACTCCTACTGTACCTACCCCGGCCGACCCAACCCAGCAAGACATCTCTACAGTCGAGCATAGTGGTGATTTATCTGTCCAAGGCTCAGGTGAGTCTGACGAAGAAGTCCATGTAGCAATCAGGTAGCTATTTTACTTGTCGAATAAGTGCACGAACGTATTCGTATACAGCTCCTACGATAAAGCCCAGTATAAATACACCGCCCAAAACATTTAGGCTTGCAATGTGGTAGCCATAAAAATACGCGATACATACAATCAGTAACCCTACAGTGACAGTCGCAACCAAGGCTATCTGCATAGGGACTATTCTAAATAAACTTCTCTCTAGGGTGCGAAGCACTAGATCAATAGCGGGTGTATGTAGTAGTTTGCTCAGCGGCCGATCAGTGGAGCTTAGCCGAGACTGTGCGGTAGCGATAGTTACTTGGTAATCACCCTTATTTTTAACCATGCCGCCTCCGTATACTCTTTAATATTAGTTCATGCTCTTTGGAATAAATACGAACCTTTATATATATTAATAGGTTCACTATAAATACTATCCATGCCAAGGCCACTAGAGAGCTGTCTGCTGGTTCAGATAACATTCTTTCGACTATCTTTGGCGTCGGGCAGTATATTTTAATGTCGTCTTTAGATCCAGCCAGGCTGCTCATGTGGCAGTCATATGAGGTTGCATTAGTCTGTCCGTAGGCGGTGAGGGGCGCGGCATTTAATATCTGAGTATTAAAGCTATAAGTCTTTTCTTGACCAGCAGGTATTGTAGCTGATGGCCACTCTAGGGTTTCAGAGTTTTTATCAAACCTAGCTGTATCGACACTAGTTAGCCTCGAATACTCTAGAATATCCCCTAAATAGATCTCTGGCTTTAGATTGATACTTTGCTGGGATTGATTCGTTAGTTTCACTTCGTATGCCAAGCGGTCGCCAAGATGGTTTTTCAAATATTTGGCATCTGTTTTGTAGCTAAGGTTGGTTACGGTAGTCTGGCTCTTGAAGGTGTTGCTGTTCGGGCAGTTGAGGAACGAGAAAGTGTCGCCCGGGGTCTTGTAGCACCGGTCAGCCCTTGATGAGGTGGTTAGTATATTTCCACTATTTTTTAAAATTGCAAAATTGCCCGCGCTAGCCGAGTGTCCCGCCAATATTTTAATAGTAGATTTGTTTATAGATTTACTATCAACCGCATTGCCATAGTACAAAAACGAACTGTCGCTAGCTGCTACATATGATGACCTGTCACTCGGTTGGCTTTGGTTCGGGTCTACTTTGTATATCGGAGAACGACTCCAGGATACAACCAGACCTGGATGCTGAGATGTCCATTTGTCTATTGAAGTTTCGTTTGTTTTTGAAACATCTTCTCTGCTAATAGACAGTGAATCCAGGGCATTTTTGAACATAGAGTCGTCTGCGTCGTACTGCAGTAGCGCTTCTTGCTGAGAACTAATGCCACCATATATTACGTCAGAAT
>JACPYF010000009.1 GCA_016196195.1 Candidatus Saccharimonadota bacterium
TATTTTGCCTGCATCACCTGGTTGGCTATTGGTGTTTGGTTGTTGATGATTGGGCCTTCTAGGGGCTTTTTGCCGCCTAGTTGGTTTCTCAGCTTTTGTCTATCTAGGCCTGCGGTTAGAGCCTTCCTGACGTTCTTGTCTTTTAGTATAGTGCTGTCGGTTCTGTAGAGTGCAAACACACCATCATTCAATGTAACATCAGCATTTTTTAGGCCTGTAGCTTGAACACGTACGCCACTCGCTGCGTTAACCTCACGATATTGTATTCCTTTGACTAGCTCCTCTCTGGTTCCATATACGTATAACGAAAACCGCGATAGCTTGCTAGGGCCAGCCCAATAATCATTAAATCTGGTTAGCTGCAAAGCGCTCTTTTCTTTGTTGGCGTCAATCGTTTGCAAATCAACAAACTTGAACGGACCGCTACCGATTGGATTGTTACTAAAGCTGTCTTCCTGTAATTTTTCAGGGGCTACCTTGCCTAATATATGCTCGGGCAAGATTGGAAATGTTAGGGCAGATGCAAACGGCGCATAACTAGTCGGCAAAGTGAAAATGACCTGCTGTGGCCCATTTGCCGCCACCTCTATATTTTGCCAGCTCGAAGCCTGCCTAGACCCAGTTTGCGGATTTTGCATTTCGTGAATAGTGAAAACAACATCTTGGGCTGTAACCGGCTTGTCGTCGTGCCATTTTAGGTTTGGTTTTAGATTTACAGTGTAAACTTTGCCGTTGGGACTGATTTCGTAGCTTTGGGCAGAGTCGGCCTGTAGGCTGCCGTTTGTGTCGTAGCTCAGCAGGCTCGAAAAAATCAATTTGCTAGCAGAAATTTCAGCATCACTGCTAGCAAAAAGTGGATCTAGGTTGTTGATCGGACCCAAGACGCCCTCTGCATATGCCTTGTCCGCAGATGGCTCTTGTACACTGACGTAGTTTTGATCAAAGATTATTTGGGCGGCGTTCAGGCCAATTAGAACTATCAACAGGGCTAGCCATGCGATTAAGTGCCGGCGGATATGTTGAAGGTTCTCTAGACGACCTAGCAGGAATTTTCTTGCATGCCTAGCAGTAGCAACTTCAACTTTTTTAGATTGTCGATCAACCGCTTTCAGGTTGATTTTCTTGATCCGGTGCCAAGGTCTAGTTCTTTTTGGTTCCATATATTTTATGCAATTAGTAGTCCGGCTAATAGTGAACCGACAAAGATAACTGACAAAATAATTGTTGCCTCGTATAGGCTTTTGTCAGTACCACGACGTGTCGTATATAGCTCACCTGAACTACCAAATCCCGCCCCCAATGAAGCACCTCGCTGCTGCAACAAGATACAAAGCACCATCAATACAGCTGATACCACCATTGTTAATTGTAAAATCACATCAATGCTCATATTAACAACAATTATATCACGCCTTCGAGCGTGATGAATTAGTTTGGTGCATGTCCAAAATCTCAGAGACGACATAGTTAATCAGGCTCAGAACAATACCTGCTAAAATAGCCTGCCAAAAACTCATATTCAATGACGGCACCAATAGCAAAGCAATCCAAACCATCAAGCCATTCACTACCAGCATAAACAGACCCAAAGTCAGCACAACCGCAGGCAGGCTGAGTATGGTTATGATAGGCCGAAGGAGCGAGTTCACTACAGAAAACGCCAACCCCGCCCCTATGTATGTCCAAACCGTAGGCTGCGTGCCCGGCTCGACCCCTCCCCATAAGCTAACTGCTAGCCAAATGCCAAAACTTGTAGCACACCAGCGAATGGCGAATATTATTAATTGTTTTCTCATTGAGATTAGTATAGCAAATCTTCCGATGGTTTCTTGGAGTATTTTTATAATCCCTGTTGTAAATTAAGACTTTTTATTTTATAATACAAATCGAGTCGAACTAAACGTTCTCTCCGAACAACTCAGCTCTCAGTGTCAGCGTTAACATAGAGAGCGTTCGAAGGCCTAAGCAAGCCTGCCTGGAATAAGTCGTCCGTGCCGTTGGATTAGTACGTACGCACAAGGACAATGTCGTCACTCCGTTCCCCATGGAAGCAGACAAACAATACCATTGAACTGCTTACTTGTCACCCCACCAGGTGCAAGTACGGGTGTCGGACTTCGGTCCGGCACCCTATTTTTTTTGTTTTATTAACTTGGCCTTGCTGCCACCAATTATCTTGGCGATATCATCGTAGCTCGCAGCTTGTACTCCACGTAAACTACCGAGTTTTTTGATCAGTTTCGCCCGAGTTTTTGGCCCAATGCCTGGTATTTCTTCTAGCTCATTGGCAGTTTGCTTTTTACGTTTGAGGTGCGTGTGGTAACTAACGGCAAAGCGGTGCGATTCATCACGAAGCCGCTGTAGTAATTTCACGATATGCGAGTTTTTGTCTAGTAGAACCAACACAAAATCATCACTCTCCTGAGATATTGGCGAATGAGTCGCAATTTTTAGGTTTGACCTGGTTTTATGTATGACGATTTCTTCTTCACGCTTGGCAAGGCCAATTGTGGGAATTTTCAGATCTTTTTTTTCTAATATCTTTAGTGCTGCATCTAACTGCCCCTTGCCGCCATCAATTAACAATAGATCAGGCAAAGCCCAATCATGACGGCCCGAAAAACGACGACCCAGCGCCTCGTTCATATGTGCGAAATCATTATTACCGGGAATGTGTAGTTTAAATTTTCGGTACTCTGCCTTGTCAGCCAGTCCATTAGTTGCTACTACCATGCTGGCAACGTTATTCGTACCGCTCATATGTGAAATATCGTAGCCTTCAATGCGTTTTGGTAGGTCAGGCAAGCCTAATAGATCACGTAGGTCAACCAATGCCTGGTCTTTGCTCATGTCCAAGAATTCGTCGCGGCCAAAGACTATCTGTCGTTGCAACTCGCCTAGGTTGCGGATGCTGTTCCTCAAAACGGTTGCCGTTTCAAAATCTTTAGATTTGGCTGACGCTTTCATTTCACTTTCTAACTCGCGGATCAGCTTTTTGCGTTCGCCGCTGAGATATCTGGTTAGTTTGCGCAGGCTCTTGCGATACTCTGCCAATGAACCGCCAGCCTCGAGCCCCGGTGTCAATCCCAAATGAAAGTTCAGGTCGGCTTTTTTGGGCAAAGTGGGGGAGGTGTAGTAGGGGAATACTTTTCGCAGCAAACGAAGCGCCTTCTTCACCGCCCACCCGTTATAGTACGGCCCGTAGTACTCGGCATTGTCGTCACTCGGCTGGCGAGTTGTAGTTACGAACGGCACATCATCACGCATATTGATACGCACGAATATTTGGCTTTTGTCATCACGTAGCAACACGTTGTAGCGCGGCTTGTAACGTTTGATCATTTCAGACTCTAGAAACAACGCGTCTATCTCGCTCTCAGTCTCGGTCCAATCTGTCATTTCGATTTCTGCGACCAGTGCTTGAGTTTTAATATCTTTGTCCGCTACATTTTGAAAATATTGCCGTACGCGATTTTTTAAAACCGCGGCTTTGCCCACATATATCACTTCCCCACTAGCAGATTTGTGGAAATATACACCAGCACTGCGGGGCAGTGTCTTCAATTTCTCTTGCAACTTCTTGTTCATTATGAACTATTATACCTTGAACGGGTTTATCAAAGTATGTAGTATAACAACATGCAGTATTTGTATCACGCAGTACCTAACGACCTAAAAGATGACAAATTATACGCTTTGAACACCCTCAAAGAAAAACATCCTGACTTGTATAGAATAAAAAACGCAAAGTACGAAGGCCGCGAGGAAGTTACTCAACAATCAATACCCCTACTGGACTGCCTATGGAACGATGTTATATTCTTGACGGCCGTGCACCCACAGACGCTTCTGGATGCATACCGAAAAGCCGGTGGCAGTGTAGACCATTCTCTACGATATTTTCAAATCGATGTAGATTCATTGCAAAAAGATAATTTAGTTGTTGCTAGCTATACGGGTGATGGTTATAAAAAAACATATGAACTGTACAATACAGATAATATTAAAGGATATTCGACTATCCCAGGTGCAACTATCGATTATTTTACAAAAGAACTAACACAAGGTCGTCAGCCTTTGTACTATGCGTACATACCCCATGTTCTATACAAAGGCGCAATCGGCACCAAGAATCTGCCCATTATTGAGGCTGTCTAGAATCCATCATTCAGGCTTCTTCTATGAGCCCTGTCTATCTCGGTTATCGCCTTTTTAGATTTAACCATTCCAGACCAGTTAAACTTCCAGGTATCCCTTCCTTTGGCGTCATATTCTATTGAGACTACTGAATTGGTATGCAATAGATCTGTGAACTTTACGGGCTTGCCATCTACCATGATAAGCTCGGTTTGCAATGCCTTTGATCCATGTACTGCAAACGAGAAATCAAGTGCAGTATCACCCTTGTTTATTTCGTACAGATTATTGTCAGTAGCAAATACTAGGATTTTTTCGGGCCTTAGGTCCGCGAGACTCTGGCTACCCTCTTCTTTTCTTTCTCGGATTTTTGCAGCTGCACTATCTCTCCAAGAATATATACGCTTTGAATTATCTTTGCCATCATACTTGAAAGGAGTGTACTTGCTAGAAGCTTCGTATGCCATATGTGATACACCAGGTAAATTTTCTGCCCGATGATGCATACTTTGTGTGCGGACCTGTAGCTCCAATGGCGCTCCTAGAACATCATCAAGCAGCGTAAAATGAAGACTCTTGTAGCCATTGGGTTTTGGGTCGGAGATATAATCCTTTGTTCGACCTATATCATTTTCAAAATACCTTTCTACGGCACTTGCCACTAGCCAACATGAGCCTACTCCATCGTCTTCTCCATCATCAACCACAATCCTGATACCAAAAAAGTCTGGTAGCATATACTTGTAATCTTCATTCTTTCGCTGATGTTTACGCCAAACGCTATAGTGGCTTTTCTTTCGGCCACTAACCTCAAACCCAGGGACCTGCTCGGCTAGGTCTTCGGCTAGTATATGACCAATCCCGCTGACATACATGTCAACCATTTCCTGCATAGCTTCTTGGCCACCCAATTTAGAATAGGCTTCTATGACCATCTCGGCGTCTTCAGGAAACAAGATACCGAAGGCAAGGCCTTCTAATACCTCTTTAACTTCACCCATACCTGCGACTTCTGCTGCAGGCGCCCAAATCAGTAGTGCGTCTCTAGCTAAATCGTGATCGTCAGAGTTTTTTAGTGCGAGTACCAGCTCTCTCAGGAATAGCTCTAAATGTGTCGTTTCTTCTGCTGTTTCGAGTGCGAGTTTTATGTAGTTTTCAATTGTTTTGTTGTGCTGTACTTTTTGTACATCGATATTGTCATCCGGAAGATTTAGAGCAATCTCCCTCAAAGCCTCAACTTGATGGGATACTTCGTCATCTTGGTGTTCGCCAATGGTTGCTGTACGCTCGCTCATAAAAACTGTATATTTGTATATACTATTACATTATTTGAATAATATGTAAATATGGGATTGGTTTTTTATGCAGTTGCGCCGATTTTTGCCTTGTTACGACAGTTGTCGGTGTGAAACAGTCTAGATTCATCCGCCTTGCAGTTCTCGCAGATTAGCACTAGATCGTTACAGGCTACCCAGGCGCAGTTTTCATAATTGCTGGTTTTGCCTTGGCAATGTACACACTCGCCAATTGTTTTTGCACGATCACTAAACTCTACGGTCATGCGATCGTCAAATACTCGCAAACTACCCTCCCATAATCCATCGTCTTTGTAGGCTTCGCCGTATTTCACAATACCGCCGTCAATCTGGTAAACGTCCTTGAATCCGCGTTTTTTCATCATAGATGATATAACTTCACAGCGGATACCGCCCGTACAATAGGTTATGACTTTTTTGTCCTTGATATCATCGTACTTGTCACTCTCGAGCTCGCTTATAAAATCGCGTGATGTATTTGTATTTGGTACTACTGCGCCTTTGAACTTTCCTATCGATGCTTCATGCGCATTGCGACCGTCAAAAAATACCACATCGTCACCGTATTTTTCTACTAATTCATGTAGCTGTTTGGGTTTGATGTGTGTACCGCCACCAATGATGCCCTTGTCATCTACATCGTATTCATCATCACTAGCTTTAAATCCAACTAGCTCGCGGCGATGTTTAACGCTCATACGCGGAAAATCTTCACGACCGCCCTCAGACCACTTGAAAACCGTTTTTTTAAAACCCTCAAACTGCTTGGTGGCTTTTATGTATTTTTTCAGATCATCCATTTCACCGCCAACTGTTCCGTTGATACCGTGACGGCTAACCAATATACGTCCGCGAAGATTCAAGCTATCGCATAGTGTTTTTTGCCATAGCTTGAGTGTTTCCGGGTCTTTGATTGGAGTGAATTTGTAATAGAGTAATATCTTTTGCATCAGAGGATATTATACTATATAATTATTTTCACTATGATTAGTCAATAATCCTCTACTCGATTCTATGTTCGCCCAGCGAACCACTAAACTTATTATTAAAAAAGTGTCATACTTGATGAAAGGATTTCTATGGCTAAAACCAAAAAACAATATTATTCATTACGTGCGTATTTTACATATATCTCTACATTTAAATTTAGAGTTATGTTACTGCTGCTTTTATACACATTTTCTGCTATCTTGATGTCCATTGTTCCGATCTTTGTCGGAAGCTTGGTCGGCGAACTTGCCGCCCCTAACCCCGATCAAGAAAAAGTAATGCTATACGTGGGCGCTTTGATAGCCTGCAGTGGTCTTCATTTGTTTGTATGGCACGCGTCAGAGCTTTCATACAGAAAGTTTATTCTTTTGCCAGTTTATACATTCGAAAACATCCTGTTCAACGCCACTATACTAAAACCTTACCCATACTTTACAGATAAATTTACAGGAAAAATTTCTGCCAATATTAGTACCGTAGCCCAGGAATTTCGTTCATTTCTTGACTCTGTTTTCTATAGCTATGTCGGTGAAATAGTTAGAATGGTGACCGTTATATTCATACTCTTTTCGGTAAATATATACACGGGCCTACTGTTCGCATTCGGGCTAGTATGTATGTTTATTGTAGGTAGGGTAACCATCAGAAAAAGTAACCGATACGAAAAAATATTTACCGACGTTGCTTCTACTAAGACTGGCTTTGTAGTTGATTCAATAGCTAATTTTTCAAATGTTAAATCATTTAGCAAAGAAATTTGGGAAATCAATAATATAAAAGATCAGGTCCGCAAAAGTCATAAAGCCGGGTCTGACTCATTCTTGTGGAACATTGTATTCTGGTCATCAGTTGGTTTCTTTGTAAGGCTATTTATATGGCCACTGGCAATAGTTTTGAATGTTTGGCTGTTTAGTATTCACGAAATTTCAATTGCTGAATTAACTACATTGCTGTCCGTATTGCTGTTGTTCTCTGACTTTATATGGTCAACAATCTGGAGTGTGTCGCAGTTCAACCTAAGACTTGCACGCATAGAAGAAGCATATACTTACCTATTCGGCAAAACAAATATTGTAAAGGATTATCTGGCTGCAAAGAGCGAGGGATCAAAGCCAAGAAAACTAAATAGCGAATTTTCCGTACGAAATTTGTTATTTTCGTATCCAGACAAGAGGGATAAAATTGTCTTGGACATTAGCATAGATATCAAAAAGGGCGAAAAGATAGGACTGGTAGGCAAAAGCGGCAGCGGAAAGTCTACATTCGCCAAACTACTGCTTGGATACTACCCAGTAGAAAATGGAGAGATTCTAATAGATGATGAGTCCGTTACTACAACTGATGTTTCGCGACTAGTTTCGTTTGTTCCACAAGACACAAGCCTATTTCATAGGAGTATAGCTGACAATATTGCATACGCAACAGATACAAAAGTATCGCGAGAGCAAATTGTCGCTGCCGCTAAACTAGCACATGCTGACGAGTTCATAAGTGAAATTGATGAGGGTTATGACGCATTAGTCGGAGAGCGTGGCGTAAAGCTTAGCGGCGGCCAGCGACAACGCATTGCAATAGCCAGAGCGATATTAAAAGACTCTCCTATACTAGTTCTAGATGAAGCGACCAGCGCACTAGATAGTGAAAGTGAAAAATTGATTCAACAATCCCTGAGAGAGTTGATGAAGAACCGAACTTCAATTGTAATAGCTCACAGGCTTTCTACGATTGCGCATTTGGATAGGATTTTGGTTTTGGAAAAGGGCAAGATTGTCGAGCAAGGAACTCACAAAGAGCTATTGGCCCGCAATGGTACATATGCCAAGCTTTGGTCACACCAAAGTGGTGGTTTCCTAGAAGATTAGATTACTTTTCTTCGGACTTGGCTTCTGAATCGCCTTCGGTTTTTTCGCCGTCAGCAACTTCTTCACCTTCAGCAGCTTCACCATTTTCAGACTCAACTTCCGATTCGTCTTCGGCGTCGCCACCGGCAGCTTCGTTGGCAGCGGCTAGAGCGCTAGGTTCGTAGACGCTGGCGATTGTGATATCCATGTTTTCTTCTGCTAGTTCAACGCCACTAGGAATTTTCAGATTGGCGATTGTCACGCCTTGACCTGGCTCTTCTAGCTCTAAGATAGAAACTTCTAATGAGTCTGGTAGATCTTTAGGTAATGCCCGAACAATCAAGGTTTCGAGTGTTTGTAGTACAACTAATCCAGCTCGCTCTGCAGCGCTCTCACCGACGCCAACTAGTTTGACAGGTATACTAGTTTCTACTTTGTCACCTGCGCGAACCGCGTGAAATGACACATGATTTAGTTTGTGGCGAACTGGGTCTATTTCAATATGCTTTATAAGTCCTAATTTTTTATCACCATCAATTACTAGGTCGATCATGTGGTGCTTGCCGGCTTTTGCAACAACTTTTTGGATTGCTACTTCGGGAGCCTGTACGTTAATAGCATCAAAGCCGTGCCCGTAAACAACGCCAGGGGTTTGACCTTCTTTACGCAAGCCTGCAACTTTTTTGCCGGTTGCGGTACGTTTGGTCAGAGTTAAAGTAATACTGTCGCTCATAATATTTTAGAATTCTCCTTTTTTCAACTAGTACTAATTATAGCATGGTATGATGGTCACATATGATTCCTGGTATGGATATAGTCGATTTTATAACCTGGGCTGGCGTGTTTGGCGTAGCGCTGGTTGTATTTGCCGAAACAGGACTGCTAATAGGATTCTTGCTACCTGGTGATAGCCTGCTGATAACGGCAGGACTTTTGGTCCATCAAAATGTCTTGAATATTGATATTCATATATTCGTCATCATTTTATTCGTAGCTGCTTTTTTGGGTAACAACACTGGTTATTTGTTTGGCAAGCACGTCGGGCGCAAACTATTTGATCGCGAAGATTCACCGATATTCCACAAGGCAAATCTGGAGAAAGCCGAAGCCTTTTATGAAAAATATGGATCGAGATCAGTTATATTAGCCTGCTTCGTACCGTTTGCCCGAACATTCGTGCCAATACTATCGGGCATAACCAAGATGTCACATGCACGCTTCATGGTGTTCAATACCATTGGCATATTATTGTGGGCAGTTGGCCTAACCTACCTAGGCTATTACGCCGGTGCCTGGCTAGAGTCCCGCGGCATCGATGTTGATCATTACCTACTGCCATTTATTGCATTGATCATTCTATTTTCAGCTGGACCTGCGCTTTATCACATTCTAAAAGACGAAGAGCGACGCAAAGCGGTCAAAGACACAATCAAGCAAACAGCTAGCCGCAAAAAGAAAAAATAAGACTAGAGAATTGTTTTTAAATATTCGCCCGTATAAGATTTTGGATTTTTAGCAACTTGTTCTGGTGTACCAGTAGCGACAATTTGCCCGCCACCTGCACCACCTTCTGGACCCATATCTATCAAATAGTCGGCGGATTTAATCACATCTAGATTGTGCTCGATAATGACCATTGTATTGCCACCAGAAACTAGCTGCTGCAAAATATGTAGCAGCTTTTTAACGTCGGCGCTGTGTAGGCCGGTTGTTGGTTCGTCTAGTATGTACAGCGTCTTGCCTGTTGAACGTTTGCTTAGCTCTGTCGCCAACTTGATGCGCTGTGCTTCACCGCCACTGAAGGTTGTGGCGGGTTGACCAAGTGTGATGTAGCCTAGACCTACTTCTAACAGAGTTTCAAGTTTACGCGAAATTGCTGTTTGCGCTTCGAAAAACTTTGCTGCTTCTTCGACGGTCATCGACAGAACATCAGAAATTGTCTTTTCTTTGTAGTGTATTTCTAAAGCCTCTCGATTATAGCGTTTGCCTTTGCAGACTTCGCATGTCACGTATACGTCTGGCAAAAAGTGCATTTCAATTTTGATTACACCGTCGCCCTGACAGTTCTCACAACGCCCCCCCTTGACATTAAAGCTGAAGCGACCGGCTTTGTAGCCACGAACATTTGACTCTGGCAAGCTAGCATAGAGTTCACGTATCGGCGTGAATATTCCTGTGTATGTAGCTGGGTTTGAGCGTGGCGTACGGCCGATTGGTGATTGATCGATCACAATTGCTTTATCTAGATTCTCAATTCCAGTTAATTCTTTGTGAGCGCCTGGTACAGTTTGTGCGCGATTTAATCGAGCCGCTAGTTCCTTGGCAACAATATCGTTCACAAGAGTTGACTTGCCCGAACCGCTAACTCCACTAACAACAGTCATGAGCCCTATCGGGAACTCGGCTGTAATGTCTTTTAGATTGTGTTCGGTTGCACCGATAACTACTAGATTTTTACCATCGTGCTTGCGTCGTTTTTTAGGAATATCTATTTTCTCTTTACCGCTGAGGTATTTTCCGGTGACACTCTTTGGATTTTTGGAAACTTCGTCAGGTGTTCCGTGCGCGACGACTTCTCCACCGTGGACTCCAGCGCCAGGACCAATGTCTAGTAAATAGTCTGCCGAACGAATAGTTTCTTCGTCGTGCTCGACGACCAAAACGGTGTTTCCTATATCACGCAGATGACGCAATGTCTTGATCAAACGATCGTTATCTCGTTGGTGCAGACCAATAGACGGTTCGTCTAAAACATATAGAACTCCGCGCAGTCCTGAACCAATTTGCGTGGCCAGGCGTATGCGCTGAGCTTCGCCACCAGAAAGTGTATTGGCAGCTCGGCCAAGCTCTAGATAGTTTAGGCCTACATCGTGCATAAAACGTAGGCGGTCGCCGATCTCTCGCAAGATTTGCTTTGCTATTATCATTTCATTGTCACTGAGCTTTAACTTGTTAGCAAAAAAGTCTAACGAGTCTTCGACGCTGAGCCCGATAATATCGATGATGTTTTTGTCGTGTACAGTAACGGCTAGAACTACGGGTTTGAGCCTTGCGCCCTTACAGGCATGGCATGGTCTTTCACGCATAAAGCGTTCTATGTCACGACGCATAAACTCACTATCGGTCTCTTTGTGACGTCGCTCGAGGTTAGGTATGACGCCCTCGTACGTCGATTCGTAATCGCGACCGCTACCTAGCTCAACTGTATATTTCTGATCACCAGTTCCGTATAGAATTTTCTCCATAGCCTCTTTGCTCAGGTCTTGTACGGGAACGTGCAGGCTAAAGTTGTGAGCCTCAGCAACGGCAGCTAATTTTTTCATATACCAAGCATCAGAATTCACGCGATTGTATGGGCGAATTGAACCCTCAGCAATTGTTAAATTTGGATTGAAAACTAGATCTGAGTCGACTTCTAACCTGTTACCGAGCCCAGTACAAACCGGGCAAGCACCTTGCGGAGCGTTAAAGCTAAATAGCCTAGGCTCTAGCTCAGGTATAGGCTCGTCTGGGTGATCGACACAAGCAAAGCGCTGCGAATAAACATGCAGCTTGTCGTGGTCAACTTCTAGCACTTCTATCGTACCTTGGGCCGCTTCTAGGGCTTGCTCGACAGACTGAGCAACGCGAGTACTATTGGCTTTGTCTATGACTATACGATCAACTACTAGTTCGATAGTATGCTTGTATTTTTTATCTAGGTCGGGCCATTCATCTAGGCTATAAACGACTCCGTCTACTCGGGCGCGTGCAAATCCAAGTTTTTGATATTGCTCGGGTACATGAGCAAACTCACCCTTTTTGTCGACTGCTAGTGGCGCGAGGATCATAACTCGACTCTTTTCAGGTAATTTCAATATCTCGTCAACAATTGCTTGCGGCGTTCGCTTGCTAACTGTTTTGCCACATATTGGACAATGAGGTATGCCGACACGTGCAAATAGCAATCGCAAATAATCATAAATTTCAGTAACGGTCGCCACGGTCGAACGTGGGTTTCGGCTGGTAGATTTTTGGTCAATTGAGATTGCAGGACTCAGGCCTTCGATGCTTTCAACATCTGGTTTTTCCATTAGTCCTAGGAATTGCCGTGCATAGCTGCTGAGGCTTTCGACGTAACGTCGCTGACCTTCGGCGTAAATTGTGTCAAAAGCTAGCGAAGACTTGCCCGAACCGGACAATCCAGTAATAACTACCAGTTTGTTTAGTGGTATATCTACTGAAACCGATTTGAGGTTGTGCTCGCTTGCACCTCTAACACGCAAAAAATCCATTCCATATATTATACGTTAAAAACAGATAAAAATCACCCCCGCCTAGGCAGAGTAAGATCGAATGTGCTTGCCGTCTATTTGTATGACTTTGCCGTGTACAAGTTTGATCACATATTTGGTTGGAAGATGCTTGCGCACCGCAATAACTATCATTGTTGATATTGCTAGTACAGCCATACCAAAAACCACTAGGCTAGGTATTACAACATGGGTTCCCGGTATGTATCCAGACAGGAACAACCCTGCTAGCGAGTTGAAAATGTTATCCAAGTTAGCAGAGATAGCTAATATTACAAGCGTGATGAATATACCGATTCTTGCTTCTTTCCTCATATCTTTTCCTCGCGTTAACTCTTTAAATCAATCTTTATAATATCATATGTTTGACTATAGTGCAATAGTTTAGATAAAAATAAAATTAATCTATTGGAGCGTGAGCTTCGGCCCACAATTGCAGCTCTTGTAGCAAAAAGTTTTTTTCATCATCATCGTGATGTTTTGCCACTAGCTCTGAGATGGACTGGAGGTATTTTGGAGCCTGAGCAGCAAACTTTTTTTGTCTGTACTGCTGCCAGGCCGTTTGTTCATCGCTACTGAGAGTTTTTGGATAGTTGCGAGCCTTGTAGCGGAGCAAGAGCTCACTCAATCTTTCATCCGCGAATTCTGGATGGAAATCAACAAGGTCTTTTTCGCTAGCATTTCTGACAACCTCTGTGCGAACTTTGTCGCGTTCATTCATAAAACCGTCATATAACTGTCCTTCGACATCACTGCTGCCAGGATACGGTTCTCTTTCAGAATACGCTGAAGCAATCTTGTCTGTTAGGTCTTTGCCTAGTGATTTAAAATGTTTTTCAATCGTAGGTTTTTTTAGACCTATACGCTTCCAAGCCTTGTCATCCAGCACGCTGATTGGCGCTATGGCTGGGCATTTGTTGTAGGCTAATTCTTTGACCGGGATCGGCTTAAAGCCATCTTTTTTTCTATCTTCCCAACTAGCAAATAGCCTGGTCTTTATGTCCTTTTGTGTCATTTTTGCAAAATCTAGTGGATCAAAACGAAGATCATAGACTAGTACTGTTCCCGGGGTTGACCCTGGCGCAATAGGAAAAGCAACGGTAGTAAAATCATTTGCTTTACCAAATCGACCACTGCTATAGACGAAAGGTTCTGGATCCTCCAGGTTGGCTACCTTCGCTACCTCTTTTTTGTCGCGAAGATTTAGTAAAAAATCAAACAGTTTTGGTTGTTTTTGTTTGATTAACTTGGCCACACCTATTGTAGCCTCGACATCGCTAAGGGCATCGTGGGCATGCAGGTGTGTTAGGTTGTTTTCTTTTGACAAGAGCTCCAGCCGGTTCGTTGGCGCACCATCACTGTCAACTGGCCAGTTGATACCTTCTGGACGCAAGGCCCTGGTCATTCGTACTAAATCTAAAATATCCCAACGCGAACGATTGTCCGCCCAAGCCCATTGGTACGGATCATAAAAATTGCGCCAAAGAGTGTGTCGAATAAATTCGTCGTCAAAACGTACATTGTTAAAACCTACTGCTACGGTTCCAGGTATAAAGATCTCGTCAATCAGCATCTCGCAAAACTCAGGTTCGCTTATTCCCTCCTCTAGTGTTTTTTGCGGAGTTGTACCAGTTATTAATACAGCTTGGGGTTCTGGCAATATATCTTCTGACAATCGTATCAGTACATCTACTGGGTCGCCGATTGGGTTTAGGTTTTGATCAGTGCGCTGCCCAGCAAACTGCATGACACGTTGATAGCGGCTACTGAGTCCGCTGGTTTCTAGGTCATAAAAAAAGAATGTTTGGGCCATTACTAATAGGATACCAGAAAGCTTACACCTGGTGTAGCTGCCGGTTATGGGCTTGTCTAGATGAATATAGAGCAGCAGCCACAAAAACTAAACCAACCAGCCCGACGATTATCTCCGGTAGTTCTATACTGTTAATTTTTAGCAACATGATTAAACCTAGAACGAATATCGCCCAGTGGGCGCCGTGCTCTAGGTATTTGTACCTTACTAGCGCATTGGTATCTACCATGTAAACAGTAAATTCCCTGACCCACAATGCCCCAGCTCCAAGCCCGGCCATGATTATGATTATATTGTCGGTCAGTGCGAATGCGCCTATCACGCCGTCGAGCGAAAAGCTAGCATCGAGGATCTGCAAATACATAAAGCTCAAAAAAGCTGCAAAACCAACTTTCTGGGCTGATCCAGATCTAGACTCGTGCTTTTCCATCAAGCTGTTTACAAAATGCAAGCCACTATACAGTGCGATCGCTGCCAACATTGCTGTGCCTACTTGGCCGCTAATTTCGCTAGGGACACTGATCACCGTTAGTATCAGTACGATGAAACCAAGCCACAGACCAAAGAAAGAAACTTTGCGGGCAATATTGATCAATGGATTTTCTATGATTTTTATCCACGAAATCTGTTTGGCTTTGTTGATAAAGAATCCAAAAGAAACCATCAGTAGGAACATGGCGCCAAAAGCGTTTATCGTCGGAGCGGCTTTGTCTAGCTCTATCTTGTAAGCCTCAGGATGATGAATCGCTAGATCAAATGTTTCGACAAAAGACATACCCACTCCGGCCATAACTATTACAATCGGCAAGATGAACCTAACTACAAAAACCGCCAGCAAAATACCAACTGTCAGAAATAGTATTCGCCAAAACCTAGAGAGCGTCGCCAGTACACGACTGTTCACAACGGCGTTGTCAGCACTAAAGGTTATTTCTAGCAAGGTTAATATGATACACAGGACTAGCGCCTCAAAGCCCAATCGTGCGCCGACAAAGATCCATATGAGAATGGTGATTAATCCCACAAGCCAGTAATATTTCAGTAGTGTTTTCATTGTTCGGTTAAGGTGAACTCCTGCCCGTTAATTGCAATTATGCTATCACCCACCGCCCCTTTTCTCTCAAGCTCGTGTGATATGCCCATCTTGCGCATGATATCACGCAGACGGTTCAAGCTGTGCGGATTGTTATAGTCGGTTCGTCTGCCGAATTTTTCGATTTTTTGACCGCTCACAACAAATTGCTCGCCCTTCACATCGACTTGCCAACTAGCTTCTTTTTGGACATTGGACAGACTGATAGTTGGTATGCCGTCGGGCTCGACTTCATCTTCAGCCTTGGTTGAGGCTTCATTTTCTCTGGCGGTACTGACTTGAGAAGCCAATTCTCGCAGTAGCTCCTTTATATTTTTGTGAGCACTAGAGGAAATAGCAAATAGCGGCGTTTCTGACGGAACAACTGATTGTAGTTTAGATAGCTGGTCGTTGATTATTTCGTCATCTAATCCTTCTACTTTTGTTATCGCTACTACTTCGCTTCGGGTAGTCAAACCCGGATTGTGGGCTTTTAGTTCGGCTCTAATTACTTTGTAGGCATCGGCAATGTCCTCTGTATAGGCGTCGATAAGGTGCAGCAAAACACTCGTGCGATCAACATGACGCAGGAACGCTCCACCCAGCCCCTTTCCTTCACTGGCGCCTTCAATCAGCCCTGGGATGTCGGCTATTAACAAAGTTGAACTGTCGATATCGGCCACGCCTAGGTTTGGCGTCAAAGTCGTAAAGGCGTAGTCCGCAATTTCAGGTCGAGCATTGCTGACAACACTCAAGAGTGTGGACTTGCCTGCGTTTGGAAATCCGATCAAACCAACATCCGCCAGCAATCGGAGCTCTAGGGTGACCTCTAACGTCTCGCCAGGTTCACCGACTTCGGCGACTCGCGGAGATTGACGTGTAGAGCTTTTAAAGTGGGCGTTGCCGAATCCACCATCACCACCATGAGCTATGACTGCGCGCTGGCCTTTGGTTGTGATATCAGCCATGACTACGCCATCGCGACTGACAATTGTTCCCAGCGGAACTTTCACTAACATAGGGTCGGCGCTTTTGCCGCGGCGATCACGCTTTGAGCCATTTTCGCCTTTGTCAGCTTTTAGCTCGGGGTGATAACGAAAGTCAATCAAGGTGTTGGTGCCTTCGTCGCCTACAAATACAATATCGCCACCATGGCCACCGTCGCCGCCGTCGGGACCACCGTGATCTATGTATTTTTCGGTACGAAAACTGACCGCGCCATTACCGCCGCGGCCTGCAACCAATAGAACTTTCGCTGTATCAACAAACATACTATCGTCTATTCTAACAGAGAAAGCTGCGCCTTTCATCTTTCACGTATTGATCCGTGATTGACCGAGCGTATAACTTAGCCGAGAAAACTAATTAGTCAGATCCTGACTATCTGAGAATGTTTGAACGAAGTGAGTTTCGCAAGATATCAAGAACTGACTAATTTGTTTTCATCGCGATAAGTTGTCGTCTCGAAAGTTTTGCCATACTTTTTAAAAAGTATGGAGGAAAGAGTTGCTTAGTGGATATAGTTATATGAGCCTACAGAGTCGGCGCCAATAGTGCGTGTACTTTTAACATTCCAGCCAGCAAAGTTCATTTCTGAGATCAATATACTGCCGTCTGAGTTCACACTTTCGACAACTGCTACGTGACCATAGCCACCAGCTGCATTTGGCGTTTGTAGAACAGCGCCGACTGATGCACGGTTGTTTACCGAAAATCCTGATCCACGGGCCAGGCTAGCCCATGAAGAAGCATTGCCCCACATACCGCCAATTGGCATACCCAGGGCAGCACGTCGGTTGTAAGCATACCAAGTACAATATCCGTAATCATAACGGTTACCGCCAGAAAGTCCGGCCAGGATGCCTGCTGAACCTGCTGCAGAGGAACGACCGCCAGATACGACTGCTGCTGCAGCTGCGGGTGAGCCGCCAGGAATAATTATCTGAGTACCAGCAGGTATAGCAGCAGAAGCCTCGAGGTCGTTATATAGAATGACTCGTTCAGCGCTACCACTGAACTTTGCGGCGATGCCTTCGGCTGTGTCGCCCAGCTGTGCAGCATAAACAACGCCATCTACAGGCGGAATTAACAGATCACGGCCCGGTTCTATTGCATCACCAGCAAGACCATTTGCCCACTTGACGGTATTTGGGTTTAGATTGAATTTTGCGGCAACACTAGTAGTAGTATCGCCGGGTACTGTTCTGTATGTAGTAAATGATTTTGATGCAGAAACATTAGACGCAATTATCAGCGGCTTTGAGATAGTTTCGTCGTTCGTTTGAGCTAGCTGGCTTTTGGCGTTTAATGATATTGCTTGGTTGGTGACGTTATTGGCAATTGGCATATCTGCCTGCGTAGCGAGGTCTGCAGCTAGGTCGGTTGCGACCACTTGGTCGATAGACGGCTTGTTGTCCGTGACTGAGGTTTGTGATGACTGGTCTTGTTCGGCCAATACCAAAGAATCACTGTCTCGACCAGTGTAGGCCAAACCAACAATCAGTCCGAAAATTAGGACGTATGATGATATGGAAACGATCTTGTTAGATCGAAATTGTTTAAACTCTGAGCCTGCATGACGCTTTGCGTCACGAAGCGGGACTGGATTATTAATAATCAACTCCTTGTGAATATATTGCTATTTTCACTGCTACCATACTTTGTCTTTCTTCTCCGTCGGAGAAAAGAGTGCTCTCGTCGACCATTAGTTATTAATTAGTACTTGCACTCGTACGACATTTCCGGCAGGCCCATACTGTTTAGTGAATACCCCTGTAGAGATAATGCATAAACTGCATGTGCTAAGAAGTAGTATACCAATCATTGACTAATACGTCAATAGATTTCCTAGTATACCTAAAAAGCGTTTCCGCAGAGTTTTTGGCAGTGATTTTTGATATTTGCTTGATGCTCTTCAAGCGTCCGGCCATAGTAGATTTTGCCATCATCACCAGCTATAAAGTACACATAATCACCAGAAGCCGGATCTGCAACCGCCTGAAGTGCGGAATAGTTCATATTACTGATCGGCGTTGGAGGTAGACCGGCTACTAGGCGTGTGTTGTATGGTGACTTCAGATCAACTCGGGGTGCAACACCAAGCTTTTTGGCTCCGTAGTGAAATGTAACATCTGACTCTAACTTCATGCCGCCGTTTAATCTGGTATAGAAAACTTGGGCTATCTGAGGCTGGTCAGCGGGATCACTGGCTTCTTTTTGTATGATTGAAGCCAATGTCATTGCCTGATGTATATTCAGGTTGCGAGCCTTGAACTTATCGATCATGCCGTCTTTTTGTAATTTCACATACAATGCATCAAAAGATCGACTAAACAAACTCTTTAGATCACCGCTAGCGGACATCTCGAATGTTTCTGGGTAAATGTAGCCTTCTAGACTAGCATCGGCCGGCTTGTCGGCTAGTAGTGGACTGTCATATTTGGCCTCAAATGCAGCGTTCACTTCGTCTGCAGAATAGCCATACTTCTGTAAATCAGACCTGATTTCGCTCAATGTACGACCAGGCAAAATTGTGATGTTGTAAAGGTCAGTTTTGCCAGTCTCAAGGTGGCTGACAATCTTTTGGACGCTATATCTGGGTGAGATAACGTAGGTTCCCGCCTGCAAGCTAGCGGGTTTTTCGGCGAACCGCAAGTACAAAACCATTGCGGCAGCGCTCTTGATAACGTGCGCTTTCTCTAGATTCGACGCAATTTGGCCGTTACCCTCGCCTTTTTTTATTTCAAAGCGAATAGTTTGCTTGCTACTGGTATCAACCGGACGTAAGCTTTGCTGATACCATACGACCGCAATCAGCGCGATGACTATTATGACTGCGATCACCGATGCGACTACTGTCACTGCCCAAAACCAAGGCTTTTGGTAGGACTTTTTTGCAACTGGCTGCGCCTTTTGCTCAGGCTCCAAAATTTATCTCCAGATAATCACCTAATATTATGGCAGCGGCATGCGAATCAATATCCGCCTTTGAATACGGCTTATTGAGTGACTTTAGGTATTTTTCGGCTAGGACAGATGTCAGTGATTCATCCTGAAATACAATTTCTACGCCAAACCGCTCTAGCTGCTTTGCGAATGCCTTGGTTTTTTCAGTTTGCTTTGTCGGGCTACCTGATTGATTGCGTGGAAATCCGACTACCATGATAGCCGGCTCGAGCTCGGCAATTATCTCACGCAAGCGCTCAAACTCTAGCCCGTCAACCTCAACTGTGGTTAGGGCAACCGCTATACGCGTAGATGTTTCAGCATGAGCAACACCAATTCTCTTGTCGCCAACGTCTAGGGCGATTATGGCTTTGCTATCGCTACTGGGGCTTGCTTCAGCCATTCTTTTGTACCACAAACTTGATGTCAATTTTGTCAGCACCGGGTGCTGTTGAGATCCAGAATGGGAAGAACTTTGTATCTACGTCCTGCACGCCTTCGATTGCTTTGATCTTTTGGCGAATATCTTCGTAGTTCTTGCCTTCTAACTGGACTTTTAGATTCTTTGTATCGATGAATGGACCGATATAACCAGTAGTATCGAATGTGACGGCGTTGTCTGCATAGCCGCTAAACTGCAGCTTGCCGATACCATTGTCATAGACCTTTTGCTTGCCGTTATCGTCAATCTTGTCTTTTAGATACGCATTTAGGATTGCATTTACATCATCTTTGTCCAAGCCAGCCAGCGAGTAGGTTAACTCTACCGTTAAGTGTCCGGTCGAAGCTTCGGCGCCGCTAGTAGGCGAGGACGTAACGGTGGTTGGATCGGCCTTGTAGCTTTTATCAATCACGACGTATTTTTTGGTATCGAACTTTTTGGTTAGTTCTTTGCGTGCTGCTTCACCGTTTTGTTCGATGATCTTTGACTTGGCTGTATTGATATCGTTGTCGGATATTATAGTCGCTGTACGTTTGGCGCCCCCAGTAAAAGCATTGCTATTTCTGGCGCTCATACCCGAGCCTTGGCCGGAAACAGTAAAGGTACTTCCACTTGATAGGTTATACTGATCGCCTAATTCCTGAGCTTGAACTGCAACAGGTGCCGACGGACGATTTGACCTACAAGTGCTCCCTGTGAAACCACTTGGCTCTACTGTAACCGTACTTTGCGTTATAAAAGTTCTCCCGTTTGAACTTACGCCTGTGCCGGCAGGTATAGTACGAGAAACATCATCTAGTTTATCTGCTTGACTACAGTTATTGAATATCACCGTTCCGGTTGCCTTTGTACCTATATCTTTTTTACCGGTTGCAGGGAAATCGGCCTGGAAGGTTTTCTTTGCCTGCTGCACCGTTGGCTTGATTGTTTTTGCATCGATGTCGGTGGTGCCGCTTGCGTTTAGGCTGACGGGGATATTGATATCCTCGCTAGTCGTCTTTGCCTTTATATTAACCGTCGCATGTGGCGCAAAGAAAATAGCCCAGATCAGGAATATTATGAAAAGTACTCCGGCAGCTATCGCTAGGAATAGTTTTTTACGAAAAATATCAAAGTTTGGGATGTTCGAGCCTGATTTTTTGGCTTTGCTTTTCTTTGGACCTTTTGGTGCCGATTTTGCAGCGGCTGCGGCTGTTAGATCTTCTGGTAACTCTATTGAATCTTCGGGATCGTCAGATACTACTGGTTCAGTAGTTTTTTCTAGCTCGCCAACGGGCAAATCTTCGCCATTTATCACATCATCCTCTAGGTCTTCTTCCTCTACGGGAGGTTCTGCTTCGGCTAGCTCAGGCTTTGACTGCAAGTTCTTTGCTATTGGCATAGAAACACCGGCGGCTAGAGCGGCTAGAGGTTTGCTAGTGGTGATAAGGACAATGCGCTTATCGGCGCTGGCGGCTGATTTTTGCAGTAGTTTCAAGTTGACGGCACTCTGAAGCACACCAACCCTCTTTGGTGGAACCAGGGCGATAATCTTCTCGCTCGAATTTTTTACTTTTTCGATTATAGAAGTTATATCGTCTTCGGTATCAATATAAATGACGTCTTTTTTCATATACGTAAAATTCGGTTTATTTTATCCTTTACCGTATCTGTTTCGCTCGTACCTACCATCGTATCATATCCGACGCGCAGCAGTCCCATAGCAGTTATCAATGTGTGATCAGTTATAGCGCCGGTCTTGTCATTGATACCTTCGATACTATCGGGGCTGATGTGATGTACGGTCGGTTTTTTGGTAAATGGAAGGTCTTTGTGCCATTCACTAGCGTTGAGCGCACTGACTAGTTTCTTTAGCGAGCTACCACCTCCACACAGCAATATCTTGTTTGGTAGGTGATCAACAGAGTCAAACTCACCCAGAGCTAGCTCAACTCCACCGATCCAAACTTCTAGAGTTTTATCGATTGCTTTGTGGACTTCTTCGGCCACGTTCTCTTTGATATTCGGATCATCAACGTTAATCTTCAATTTTTCAGCATCGTCATAGCCTAGGTCTAGCTCGGTTGCAATTGTACGGGTAAAGCTACGTCCGCCGATGCCGAACATCTTGGTGCCTTCGACACCACCATCGTTTATGACTGCAATATCTGTTGTTCCGCCACCGACATCTGTTAAGATTGCCGAGAAAGTACTACCGGCATCATTGCCTAATACCGAGCGAGCAACAGCAAATGGCTCAGCCGCAACAGCGATTAGATCCAGATCTAGCTCGGCGGCAGTTCGCTCTAGCGCACCAATATGGACCATGGGGGCAAAGGCGGTATATATCTGAATGGATACGTCTTTACCCTGAAAGCCAATTGGATTTGTAATCTTGTAGCCGTCGATGTGGATGCCTACTATGGCAGAGTTTACCAGTTTTACCTCTACGTCTTCGTTGCCCGTTTCAAAGGCCACCAATTTTTGGGCTTTTACCTGGGCTCGTTCCTGAACCTTCTCGATGATAAATTCCATTTCGGCGATATCGAGCTCTTTGTCGGGGTGCGGCCGCTTGTAGCGAATGGTGTTGGTTGTGCCCTTTACTAGCTCACCAGCAATACCGATGACTACTGACCTAGCCTGAACACCGGCTTGCTCTTCGGCTTCAGACAAAGCTTCTTCACAAGCACGAACAACACCACCGATGTCTGATATTGCACCAGAGTGCATGTCGCTGACGTCTTGGCGAGCTCGGCCAACACCTACGACGTTCATTTCTTGGCCGTCAATACGGGCAATCAACGCTTTTGCAAATTCGGTACCTATATCAAGTGCAACGATGTGATTGACGCTGTCATCGGCCCCGCCGCGATGTAGGGATTTCTTTAGTTTACTTAGTGCCATTTATGTAACAATTATATAACAAAGGTGCTTATGGTGAAACTACTTTAGTGTAGCTTTGATTCGACGTACCCCAGCAGAGCTGGCTTCCTCTTTGGTAATCTTGAAATGTTTGCCATTTTCAGCCAGTTGTCCAGTGTGGTCGACGTGTGGACCGCCGCAGATTTCTACGCTAAATGGCTCTTCGTTCTCTGCTTTCATTGCGTAGACCTTCACAGTATCGCCATATTTGTCACCAAAAGCGCCTTTTGCGCCCATTTTGAAAGCTTCGTCTGTCGGATATTCGGCAAAACTAACAGTTAGGTCTTTTTCTATCTGTTCATTAACGATTTTTTCCACCTCGTCCAATTGTTCGCGAGTAACTTTGCCGTCGTTGCTAAAATCAAAACGAGTTCGTTCACTCGTAACATTAGAACCACGCTGCACTACGTGATCACCTAATACTCGGCGAAGTGCTTCGTACATGAGGTGTGTTGCAGTGTGAAGTTTCTTTGTTTCATCACTGTGGTCAGCGAGACCGCCTTTGAATACACCTTTCGCCGCAGTCTGTGACCGCTCTCTTTGATCTTTCATGTTGGCTTTAAAATCCTTCTCCCAATACTCATCCAGTTCGACATCTTTTCTTGTTGCTTCTTCAATACTCAGCTCAACAGGAAATCCATAAGTATCATATAGGGTAAATACAGCATCACCATTTAGTCCAAATCGACTCGTTATTTTCACAAACTCTCTTAGGCCCTTTTTAAGTGTTTGCCGAAATGCTTTTTCTTCTTTAACTAACGTCTCGATAATCTTCTCGCGGTTTTCAGCAACTTCTGGGAAATCATTGTGATAGAGGTCGGCTATTACTGGCACAATTTCTTGCAGAAAGTTTTGTTCTATACCTAGGTCGTGAGCTTTGACCATTGCTCGACGAATTAAGCGTCGCATGACATAGCCTTGCTCTTTGTTGCTAGGCGTAACGCCGTCGACAGCTAAAAATGTTGCACCGCGCAGGTGGTCGGCAATCACGCGCATACTCTCTAGATTTTCATCATATTTTTTGCTCGATAATTGCTCTAGCTTCTCTACTATTGGCCATAACAAACTGATCTTGAAAACGTCAGGGCTATCTATTGCTGCAGCTGCTATACGTTCTAGCCCGCCACCAAAGTCCACGTTCTTCTTCTCTAGCGGCTCGAAACCATTTTGAGTTCGGCGGTACTCCATAAATACTTGATTGCCAATTTCCATGAAACGACCACTGTCGCTAGCTGGGTGTGGCTGGCCATACCTGGCATCGTGGTTATCATCGCCAAAGTCATAAAAAACTTCGCTGTCCGGGCCACAAGGGTCACCGATTGGCGTTGTTTCTAGTCCGCCATTTCGTGACCACCAGTTTTCACCATCGTCATAAAAGAATATTCGGCCATTACCCATGCCTTTTTCATCACCGGCCTTCGCGCTACCTATTTCTACTATTTCAGCACCAACGCTTTTTGACTCAAATAATTCTTTCCATATATTCGCGGCTTCATCGTCACGAGGTATGTCGTCACTTTCGCTGCCGATGAAGCATGTGACATACAGCTTATGCGGATCTAGACCAACCTCGTCTACCAAAAACTCAAACAACCATGTAATCTGTTCTTTTTTGCCATAGTCACCCAGGCTCCAGTTGCCCAGCATTTCAAAAAAAGTTGTGTGGCGGTTGTCGCCAACTTCTTCGACATCTTGACCGCGGAAACATGTTTGGCTGTCGACTAATCGCAAGCCGTCAGGATGATCGTCACCTAGCAGGTATGGAATGAGTGGCTGCATGCCCGAGCCGGTAAATAGTGTCGTAGGATCATCATGCAAAAACAAGCTGGCACGAGGAATAACTTTGTGCTGTTTCGACTCAAAGAACTCTAGATATTTTGAACGGATTTCCTGGGCTGTCATTAGATATATTTTAGCATGAAAGTTCATCCATATCAGATAAATTTGACGATAGCCTAGTTTGGTTATATTATTGATAAATTACAAGAGGAGTATGCAATTGTGCCAGAATTACCAAATGAATCTCAATTTCCGGGCGTTGAAGCTGTACCGAGCGTACTACTGAATAGGCTAGCATTTGCGTTCGTAAATTCTATGATGGAGAACCCTGAAACTATACCGAGATCTGTTTATAGGGCATACGGCATAGCTGTATCGACAGAGACTTACCAAATTACCGACGAACAGAGAGAATTAGTAAAAACTAGCCTGGCAAAAACCGCGGCTTCGCTGGAAGGTGTTTTACCTGTAAGAGTTGCAAAACAAATCACTATAGCTCCAAATCCGCCTAAAAAACCTAAAAAATAATACCGCCGCCTAACACTACCTGCCCGTCGTACAAAACTGCCGATTGACCAGACGCTATGGCACGCTGCGGCTCATTGAGTATTAATTTATTACCGCTTAGTTCTGCATCAATCAATGGTGCACGATGCCGCATACGAACTTGTAGCTTTTTTCCTTCATCTGGTTTTTGATTGATCAAATGTAAGTCTGAAAGCTCAACCTCACGGCGCCACAATTGTTCGTTGTTTAGATCGCGTGTTACGTAAACTTCGTTCTTATCCATGTCTTTGCCAACAACGTAGTATGGCAAACCGCCACCAATATTTAGACCGTGGCGCTGGCCTAGCGTAAAGAAAATCGCACCATCATGCTGGCCGACCTGCTGCTTTGTTTGAATGTCTATAATCGCACCGGGCTTTGTAGTGACATATTGGCTCAAAAATTCACGTATACCAACTGAACCAACAAAACATATTCCCATGCTTTCTTTCTTGGTTGCAGTGAATAGGTTTCGTTTTTCGGCTTCGGTGCGAACTTGTGGTTTTGTCATACCGCCTAACGGGAAAAGAGTTTTCTCTAAAGCCATGTGCGTCACACGATACAAAAAATACGTCTGATCCTTGTTATCATCAACTGCACGTTTCAGCACACCATTTTCAACCTGCGCATAGTGACCAGTTGCGATCATGTCAGCACCATCTTCAATTGCTGCATCTAGAAATAGCTTGAATTTTACCTCTTGGTTACACATGATGTCCGGGTTCGGTGTTCGTCCAGTCTTGTATTCGTCGATCATATAGTCGACGACTTTTTGTTTGTACTCGTTTTGAAAATCAAAAACTTTGAAATCTATACCTAGCTGTACGGCTACCCGTTTTGCATCGGCCAAATCATCAGCCCACGGACATTTCATGCCAGGCAAATCTCGTGTCCAGTTTTTCATATATACACCAGTCACATCATAGCCTTGCTCGACTAACAACGCGGCCGTCAGACTACTGTCTACCCCACCGCTCATACCAACATAAACTTTAGCCGCTGACATAAAATCCGACGATCTTTACAAGCTCGCCACCAGCTAGCCACCAACCAATTGGCGTCAAATACCAGTTTTGATGCCACTGCTTGTCGTGGGCAACTGGGTGATTAGTTATCTCTAGATCATTGCCTGTCCGCTTTTGAAACTCTAGGCTAGCGCGCTTTTGGTGGTAGGCCGAGGTTACCAGAATAATCCGATGTAAATTATTGGTCTGGATAAGAGTTTTAGTATTTGCAGCATTTTCCTGCGTGTTCACTGCCGACTCTTCGGTCAGAATGCTTGCTGGATTTACACCCGCTTCTACTGCCTGCTTTTTCATGGCCTCGGCATTGCTGGGGCCAGATTTGTCTTGGGCTGCTCCTGAAAATATTAACTTGCCCGCCCAACCGTTTTTATAAAGGTTAATAGCCTCGGAGGTACGAGCTTCTGTATCACCACCACTGAGCGCAACTACAGCATCGGCACTGTGACATTTGTCGTTGATGCCTTTGTTGTCCGGTGTCTGCGGACAACTGTTTAGATCATCGGGGCCGAGATAGTAGGGAAGTATCAAAAAAAAGGCGACCGCAAATATCAAGACACCGATCCCGATGGATTTTGATAAGCCGAACTTACTGCCTGATTCTTGTGCCACGATCACGCTCCTGCTTTATTGTTTCAACTATTATTTTAGCAGCAGTGCCTATGTCCTGAGTAGTAGTTGGACGGCCAAATGAAAAACGCAAAGAACCATCAATAATGTCGGGCTCAAGCCCCATAGCCGTCAGTACATGCGATCGGGTGTCTTTGTTGGCAGCACAGGCCGACCCAGTAGCGACCAAAATATCCTGAGACTCTAGCGCAAACAAGATACGCTCGGCATCTAACCCCGGCCAAGCGACAGTCAAAATGTGTGGTGAATTATGCTTTTGGTCGCCAATCACAATCAACTCGTCAAAGCTTTCTTGCAAAATGCCTAGCAGCTGCAAACGAATTTTTTGTAGTCTTTCAACTTCTGTTTTTCGTTTTCTTTCGGCAACTTCTATTGCCATACCAAGCCCTATAATATTCGCTACATTCTCGGTTCCCGAGCGTAGTCCCCTTTCCTGCCCTCCCCCGGCGATGATCGGCTGTAGGTCTATAGAACTATTTAGATACAAAACACCGGTCTGTTTCGGGCCGTATATTTTGGCCCCGTTTAGAGTCATCATGTCGACGCCCAACCTAGCAACATTTATATCTAAAATACCGACTGCCTGCGAAACGTCTGTATGCAAATATATAGGTGTGGGGTTGTCGTTCTTTACGCGATTTTGTCGCTCGTCGGATATAACTTTTGCTACGGCTTTTATATCTTGAGCTGTACCCGTTTCGTTATTGACTAGACCGACACTGACTAACGTAGTTTGGGGTGTGATAGATTTTTTTATATCACGAGGGTCCACTCTGCCCTTTTCATTGACACCGACAAACGTAGAGCCGCTGTGCAGCTTAGCGGCCTGCAAAACTGCGGCATGTTCGGTTTGTGTAGTTATTACGTGGCCATCAATATTAAAAGCCAGGTTGATAGACTCTGTGGCGCCTGCAGTAAATATAATTTCAGTTGGTTTTGCGCCAATAGTTCGGGCTACGGACGCACGAGTATTTTCAATGTCGACTCTGACTTCACGAGCTGGCTGGTAAGGTGCTGATGGGTTATAAAAAATGTCGGTCAGATAAGGTTGCATTGCAGCTAGAACATTGCTATCAAGCGGAGTCGCCGCGGCGTAGTCTAGATATATTGTTTTGTTAGGCATGATGAGCAACTAAGCCTGGCTCTGCAGTTAATAAAGCACCGGTCTGCGGGTCGCGCTTGTATATCTCTCGCATAACTCGCTCGTGGTACATACGAGTAGCTACCTCGAGGTTCATTAGCTCTTGGCCCTTTAGCATAGTGTAGTTTTTACCGCTATCTTCCACTTTTAAAATGCCGTTCGAGTGTACTTCGTATCGGACAGTCTGTTCTTTGTCTTGGCCATTTTCACGCCACTTTTCGTGCCATATCCATGTGTCGTCATCTAGGCAAAAGAACTCACGAGTGTGACCTTTTGGTATTGCACCAAACAATGTCCGTCCAATTTCTGACTCGAGTTTAATAAGCTGACGATCGGTCAGTGTTTTTAGTGGGCGAGGTTGGCTAACGGCCTGCCTTTGCGGCTGCTCACCTACTAGTAAACTCATGGCTTGCTGCAATATAGTTGGCATGTATCAATAATATCCTTTTATTACCCGCGCGTCGATGAGCGAGCTACAGACAGAGACCTGTTACGGTTAGATATTCTGTCTTTGATTCTGAGTGCCTGGACCATGTCGATGACGTCTGCCGATACTTCAAACTGGGCACTTTTGCCGCCTATTGTCTGGGTGTCGCGCTCAGAAACCTTGTATACTTCGGGCTCACTAGGTTGATGTGTTTCAAATTCTACTGGTACAGATTCAATTGTGTAGTTTGTATTTTCGAATCTTTTTGGTGTTATAACATTGACCATAAAAAAACGCCTCCATGCGTAATATTGTTAATATTTTTGCGGAACTTTTAGAAACTTTTTGTGTTGATTGTTATTAAAATTAAATGTGAAAAAGATTTGTCGCGTTGCGAGTTGTCTGAAGCGCTAGCTCGTCAACAGAGGTTGACCGCACGGTACTTAGGTACCTAGCTACTTCTCTCACAAACACTGGCTCATTTAATTTACCACGATACGGAACGGGGGTCAAGTAAGGCGAATCCGTCTCTAGGATGATTCTTTCAATTGGCAAGCTTGCGTACACAGCCTTTTGGGCTTCGTCTTTTGTAAATGTTGCAATCCCATTGATGCCTATTAGAAACCCTTTCTCTATGGCTTTTTCGGCATTTTCTTGACTGTCGGTAAAGCTATGTAAAACGCCTTTTATATTCGGAAATTTCTCTACAATAGGCCAAAAATCATCAAATGCTTCGCGTACATGGAATATAACTGGCAGGTTGGAGTCGGCTGCAATCTGTAGTTGTTGTTCAAATACATCCATTTGTGTTTTACGATCACTGTGCTCGTAAAAATAATCCAGTCCTATTTCGCCAACTGCGACGACTTTACTTTGCGAAGCTAGTTCTTTCAATCCGTCGATACCATGCTTTGCCTCGTGTGGATGAACCCCTACGCTAGCAAAGGCTTCTTTGTGGTTGTTTGCAAAATCTACGGCCAGCTTTGAGTCACCGACGTCTGTACCAACACAAATCATTTTTGTTACGCCAGCTTCAATCGCACGACTATAGACTTCCTCGGCCTCCAGCTTGTAATCTGCAGAATGAATATGACAATGAGTATCTATAAGTTGCATAACCCCTATTATAACTCTTGTATCTTTATAATTTTTGTGTTATAATATAAACATGATAGATGCCATTCCCAAGGCTGATCTTCTAAGAGAAGAAGAGCTGGAATCAGTCACAAAAGAAGTTAGCAAAACTCTTTCCAATCTTTATGATGCCCGCGAAGCACTAGCCAAGAAGATGATAGGTAAAAAAGCCTATTCAAAGGCAACTTCCATGATAGATTTGATATTATCGCCGGAGAATACTGATGCTACTGATGAAGATATTGATAAGTTAATCGTCAAACTATTGGGCAAAGATCTGAAACAAGCCCTGCATGATGAGGTGTACGAACTATTGCAATCAGATCCGGAAGATGAAGAAGATAAAGAACGCAAAGCCGAAGCAGTTAGATGGGCCGAACTGCTATTTCCTGGTGAAGAAATTTTTCATTTACTGGATAAACCAGATAAATTAGCTTTGATAGGTGCCGTAATGGAAGAAGAAACGAGTATGATGGATCTTCTTCATGCGGACGAAGATGTCACAAGATTATATGAAGCGCATCGTTTTATAGATCGTTTTATTGCTGATCTATATGGCGAAGCCACGAGCTTGCCTGCTAATACTTTTGAGATAGAGGTTAGTAATAAACATTTTCGTATTACATTAGATCTGAATCAGAGAATACTAGAAGATATAATAGCCTCCGACATTACCAATCGCGAAAAAGAAGCAAAGATCGCAGCTTTAACTGAATATAAAAATATCAGTACCATGGATAATGTTCTGCGTATAAATAACGAACCTGCGAGTACAAGAAATCAAATACAAGAGATTGCTAGTATATTGCACTGTGTACCGGATGTAACAAAAAGGCTAAGGCAAACCAAAAAGATCTTTCCAAAGAAACAGCGAGATCTTTAGTGAGTTGTGGATTGGGTGTGGTTGTGTACCTTTGGAAACAACACGGCCTCGGGTAGCTTCACTAGACCGCTAGCAAAAATGTTATCTATAGTTTTTGCTGTGGTTGGTAGAAATGGTATCAGTAAATCGGCGATTTGTATCAAACTACCGCTAGCGTAGGCTAGGATTTGGTCTAGGTGTTCTTTTTCTTCTGGATTTTGCTCGGCCTCTTTTGCTACTTGCCAAGGCTTTACGTTTTCTATATAAACATTTAGTTCGCGAACCATGTTCCAGACTTCGTCTAAGGCTCGGTTGAACTTTAGCTCGCTCATATAATCTTTGTACTGCTTGATGTCGTGTTCGGGCCTTGGGTGATCGCCTATTACGCCGCTTTGATAGCGATTTATCATGCTGCCAACACGTTGGATCAAGTTACCTAGTTCGTTAGCAAGTTCGTTGTTGTAGGCATTTTCAAAAACTTCCCAGGTAAAATCACCATCATCGAGTGTCGGAATATGGCGAGAGAAAAAGTAACGAAAGGCGTCTAAACCATAGGTATCAATAATCTCATTTGGATCGACGACATTACCGGTGGTTTTGCTGATCTTTGCACCGTTGGAATTTACATGACCATGAACCAATAATTTTTTAGGCAAAGGCAGATCTAGAGCTAACAAAAGACCGGGCCATATGGCGGCGTGAAAACGCAAGATGTCTTTTCCCAAGACTTGAACATCTGCTGGCCAAAAATCTTTCCAGGCTTCTTTGTCTGGATAGCCGATAACAGATAAATAATTCGGCAGAGCATCTATCCAGACATATATAACCTGGTCTGGATCATCAGGTACTGGCACGCCCCAGCTGAGGCTCTTTTTTGGCCGAGATATGCTGACGTCTCTTAGCCCGCTATCGATTAGATTTAGAATTTCCTTTTGACGGAATTCTGGTTCGATGACCATTTTTTTCTTTTCTATGGCCTCTTTAATCTGTGGGCCAAACTGGCTTAGTTTAAAGTAATAATTCTCCTCGGACAGCTTTTCGTATGGAGTTTGGTGATCCGGACATGTGCCGTTAGTCTCGGTAACTTCCTTTTCAGTAAAGAAAGCCTCGTGGCCAACACAATACCAGCCTTCGTATGAACCTTTGTAAATATGAGGCTGCAGTTGTTTCCAAATATATTGAACAGTCTCAACGTGGTGAGGCTCGGTTGTACGGACAAAGTCGGTATAGTTAGCTCCGAGCTTTTTCATCAAATCAGAAAATGCTTTGTACTGAGTATCGACGTATTGCTGTGGTGGAACATTATGCTCTTTGGCGTTGGCGGCAATTTTGTTACCGTGCTCGTCGGTACCGGCTGAAAACCTCAAAATTCTATCTGGAAATTGCTGCTTTTGGTAGCGTGACCAAATATCCGCCAACAAATAGTCCATGGCATTGCCAATATGTGGTTTCGCATTCACATACGGAATTGCGGTCGTGATGTATAAGTTTTTTCCCATTGCTCCTTATTTTAGCATGGCAACAACGGCGAAGCGACCATCGACATCACGGTGGCCTTTTAGAAATTCACTGTGCGAGAAGTAGTTTTTGTCGACAGCTGGATCTATGTCGCTGATAGTGACGTTTTTTGGGTTAACTCCAGCATTAATTAAGTGTTCCAGGTTAACATCGTGTAAGCTGCGATTATCGAAAGAAAATAACGGGTAGGTGTCTTTTGACGGCGCAGGGCCAAGCCAAATAGTTAACTCGCCAGGGTTTGAACCAAATTTTTCTACCATAAATTCTATACTCTTTGAAGCGCCGTACTGTTCGGTGTGCTGACGACCCAAATGTACAACCATAAAAGCCTTGTTCGTGGGATCATATACAAAACCTGCGATACAATCGGCAACTGGTAGAAATATCGCTACGTTTGGTTCATTTGTGGCCATAGAATCCGTATTAAAATCGATGGGCTTTGTAATACCCTGACCACAATTTTCCTTGGTTGCTATTTTGTAGCGTGTATAGTCATCTCCATCGTATGTTGTCTTTATTAAAACCGTTTGATCTGGCCTTATACCAACTTTCTGTAAAAAGTCTGCTCGATTTTGATCTACTTTTCTATTGTCATCTGCGTTATCGTTAATATACTTTAGATTTCCGTCAGATGCCGAAGAAAGCCCCGTGACTAGATTGTCTACAAACATAGTCGGTTGGTCTTTTGCTATCATTTGTTAATCTCCTGCGTTAATTTCCACCAATCATCCAGACCAAGGTTTTCGGCTCGTTGTTCTGGGTCAATGCTAATTCTTTCTAGAATTTCTCTGACATCATTTTTTTCCATTGCTAGCCCGGCACTCAAACTAGATGTTAGTTTTTTACGCTTTGCCGAGAAGCCGGCTTTTACTGTACGAAAGAACGCTTTTTGATCAAAATCATCAAACAGAGGCTCGTCGTGCGGCTGCAATATAACTACCTGAGAATCAACTTTTGGCGCGGGTTCAAAAAAGTGCGCTGGGACTTTGTCGCCTAGCCTGACATCTGCAAATAGCTGTGCACTGACGCTCAATATACTGTGCTTGCCACCAACGGCGGCTAACCGCTCGGCGACTTCCTTTTGCACCAATAAAACAACGATGCCGGGTTTGTTGTCGGCCGTCATCAACAGCTGTACTATTTTGCTGGTGATGTAATACGGCACGTTAGCGACGACTTTGTAATTTGCGGGCAGTTGGTTTAGATCAAAAGATAATATGTCACTATGAATAACCTGCAGATTTTTACCCGGAAATTGACCAGGTAATTTGTTGGCTAGATCTTCGTCAAACTCAACGGCTATGACTTGCTTTGCGTTTGATAATAAAACGCTGGTTAGAGTGCCAGGGCCGGGGCCAATTTCTAGTACAGTGTCTTGATTTGTTATCTCGGCAAAGGCTGCAATATGCTGCAAGATTTCGCGGTTTTTTAGCCAATGTTGGCCTAGAGATTTGTCAGGCATTATCGATAGATGTCAGGCAGGCTTCTGCCACAGTTTGGCCACGGACGCCAGCCACTTTTTACGTAGTAGTTTCGAGCAGCTTGGTCTTGTACGGCTGGTGGGGCTTGTGTAGGTAGCATTCCTGCATAGCCTGCAGGCGCATTGGCATTCCAGGCGCTTTGGTTGAACTGATAGGCGCCATAATAGCCACCAGAAACGTTTACGCTGGTGTACCCGCCCTCACAGCTTCGTAGTTTTGCTAGTGCTGCGGCAAAGTCACCACTAAAGCTAGGCTTTGAGCCCACAATCTCGACTTGTTGCTGCGGAGCTGCAGTTTGGACACTTTGAATCTCGCGGCGTGCGACTTCTACGCCATTGCGCATTTCAATCTCATATGTAGCCATTCTTTTACCTAGGACTCCTACTGTCTTGATTTGCTTGTAGCCTACTGGTTGTGAGGCATCTTGTATTTGCTGAACTGGAAATGCAACGGGCTCCTCGAGCGTAACTGTCTGTTTGCCATTTCGCCAAATTTCAACTCGCATACCGGCCGTGATTTTTGTATTATTCGGCAGCGACACTGTATCGTCCTTGCCTAACTTTATGCCTTTTTTATACAACATACCGCCTACTGTTGAAGATTGCGTACCTGTGTCGATAGGTTTGCCATAGAGCACTAACGTAAAGCGGGTTGCACGATCAATAGTTAGCGTTAGGCCGGCACCGTCAGAATTTAGAACATCTGCACTGCGGGTCAAAGTAGTTTTGTCCTCATCGATTAGCGGCAGACCTGCGTCTTTGGCAATCTCACTAGGTGTCTCATATGCGGTCATGACAGTTTTTTTAGTAGTTCCGTCAATCACCATGACTGGCTGGGCTCGATAGATATTTATTTGGTACGTATTGCTGGTTAAGACTGTGTCGAGGCTAGGGTCGACGTTGTCGTATGGACCTGTCGTGATATTTGCTTGTTTGAGGGCTTGTGCAACTGTATTTCTATGCGTAACAATGGTAGTTTCTATGTCATTGTCATGGATCTTGACTAGTTTTTCGGTCGGGTCAGCAGCCTGGGCAGTTTTTAGCGAGAAAATTAACAACATAGCAAGCAGGGTCATTGCGAAGGCTGCCGCAAAACTCCATCGTTTACTATTTGATTTAACTAGTGTCAAACTCATATATTGTTGTACGAACCTCAAAAAGATTCAACCTTTATTTTACCACAATTAACCGATGTCGATAAGTCGAGGCTACATTTTTTGCAAACGGGCAAAGGCGGCATTGAGCTTTTTAGTACTATTGCCAAACAAAACGCTGATTGTTTGGCCGTCGACGGCCGTCACTTTGCCAACTCCGAATACGTCATGCTTTACTGTGTCTCCAAAATTTAGCTCGACAACCTCCTCGTCCAAAACCAGGGTTGGTTCATTGAAGCTTCCGAACGGCACCGAGGCTGGCGCGCTGGTGCTGTCGATATCGCTGATAAAACGCGAAGGCGTATTGTACAGGCGAGTTCCGTACAAAAGTCGCGATCCAGCGGCTATCAAGAATAGTTCTTCGCGAGCACGAGTCATACCAACGTAGCAAAGACGTCGCTCTTCTTCCATTTCGGTAGTGTCGTATAATGCGCGCGAATGCGGAAAGATCGATTCTTCCATACCTGTCATAAATACTACTGGAAACTCCAGGCCCTTTGCGGCGTGAAGTGTCATCAAGGTTACTCTGGCGCCGTCTTGACTACTGTCTGCACTAGAAACCAGTGCGACTTCTTCTAAAAATCCGCTCAGTCCCAAGTTTTCGTATTCCTGAGCAACAGACACAAGTTCACGAACGTTCTCAACCTTTTCCTCACCCTTGATAGGTTCTGCGGACTTTATATATTCGATATAGTTTAGTCGATTAATAACAAGCTCAACTAGTTCAGGCAGAGTTAGCTTCTCGGCTTGTTCAGTTAGGCTCTTGATCAGCCTGCCAAAAGTAGCTAGAGCTTCACGAGCTTTTGGGGTTAGAGATGTGCAAAGCTGTATAGATTGCAGACTATCAACCAGAGTTCCCTCTCGGCCGGCATGCCATGCAAAGAAATTTTCTAGTGATTTTGCACCTATGCCTCTGGCGGGCAAATTGACGACTCGATTGAAACTAGCTAGGTCGGCTGGCTGATAGATTAGTCGCAAATATGCAATGATGTCTTTTATTTCTGCACGATCATAAAAGCGTACACCACCGACAATTTGGTATGGAATGTTATAGCGTACAAAGGCTTCCTCTAAGCTGCGGCTCTGGGCATTGGTTCTGTACAGTACGGCAAAATCATCGTAGCTACGAGCTTTTATGCCGACACTGCTAGCGATATGGCTGATAACGGCTTCGGCTTCATGCATTTCGCTCTGGGCATGAATAACCTGCACTGGCTCGCCGCCAGATTTTTCTGTCCAGAGCTTTTTGTCGCTACGAGATTTATTTTTGGTTATTACCGCGTGGGCGGCGTCTAAAATGGCTTCTGTTGATCGGTAGTTTTGTTCTAGCTTGATGACTTTTGTACCAGGATAATCACGCTCGAAGTTCAATATATTGGTGTAGTCTGCACCGCGCCAACTGTATATACTTTGCCAGTCATCGCCTACTACGCAGATATTCTTGTTGTCTCCTAGCAAGAGTTTGACTAGCTTGTACTGTGATGCGTTTGTGTCTTGGTACTCGTCTATCAAAATGTAGCTAAAATGCTTTTGCCATTTTTCACGTATTTCTGGTACCTCTGAGAGTAGTCGGACTGCCTCGCCTATCAAGTCATCAAAATCTAGTGCTGCAGCCTGCCTCCGAATAGATTCGTACTTTGGGTAAACCATTGCTGCTGTTTTTTGCATTGGTAGCTGCGAAGTAGATGCAAAGACTTCTGGTGAAACTAGATCATTCTTTGCGCTACTGATTAAACCTGCGACAGCGCGTGGTGCAAATTCTTTTTCGCTGATATGCAGATCTTTCATGGCGAGCTTTACTGCGCCCAAACGATCCGACTCGTCAAATATCACAAAGTTTTTAGGAATCTTTATCTGTTGACCATCGATGCGAAGTAAGCGAACACATACACTATGGAATGTCCCCATCCAGGGAAAGAACGATCGATCTGGCTCGCCAACCCCCAGCAATTCGGCGATACGTTCGCGCATCTCACGAGCTGCTTTATTCGTAAACGTCACAGACAAAATATTATTAGGCTGGATATTTTTTTCACGGACCAAGTAGGCGACGCGGTGTGTTAGCGTCTTTGTTTTGCCCGATCCGGCACCGGCCAAAATTAACAGTGGTGAATTTTCATGCAATACGGCCTCTTTTTGGGCCGCATTCAAACCTTTAACAATATCAGTCATTGCTATTCATTATAGCAAAATCAAGATTGGCCTAGTAAGACAAAAACCGCGGCACCAATACTTCCGCCTAGCAGTACTATGCCAAGCGAGATAAAAATCCATTGAAATATTTTTGCGACGCCTGATTTTGGTTTCTTAGGCGCAGCTACCGGGCTTTTCTTGAAACCCTCGTCGTCAAAAAGTGGGTGAGCAGCATGTAGTTCATGGCTGCGATTTTCTCGTTTATACTGATCCGGAATCGAACCGCTAGCGGCAGTCGCTAGTAGCTGTGAGACTTCTTCTTTGTGATTTCTTTGACTGATGTCATTGTCGCTGTCTTTACTATCATCCTCTGATGAATCTTCCTCTTTCTTGCTATCTTCCTTGTCTGATTCCTTTTGTAACTCAGGTTCCGCAGTCGTAGCCGGAGTAGATGGCTCTGGAGCCTCATCGGCCTCTATAGCCACTAGATCCTTATCCAGCTCTGGTGGGAGTTCGATTGGCTCTGGTGGAGCCTCGGGAGTTTTTTCCTCTGAATCTTTATCTTTTGATTCTTTGTCGCCTTCTTTTTTTTCTGGTTCATCATCGGATTTATCTTCGTTATCTAAGCCACCTAGTGGTCTTTTTTCCACCTTTGCATCGTCCAAAAACGGTGAAGTTTTTTTGCTCTCTTCATCTTTATTTTGTTCATCGTCCTTTTTTTCATCATTCTTAGGTTCTTTGGTATCTGGATCTTCTGAATCTTTTTTGTCGTTGTCCGCAGGCTTCTTTTTATCATCGTCCTTTTGGGGGTTGAAACCGCCTAGTGGATCGGGCATATCTGTACTAGGCTTTGGATCTTCCTTGGCTTCTACCTCATCTTTGGACTTCTCGATAGGATCAGGCCAATCACTTTTGCTAGTTGCTGTCTCGCTGGGTTTGTCTGCGGGTTCGTCTGGTTTGATATCTGAGCTCAGAGGCTTAATACTAGTCTTGTTAGATGTCATCAGCGAAGGGCTGTCTTTTGTCATGTCAGATGAATCATGTTTCATATCCATAAAGCGACCTGCTCGCTTTGACGGTAGGTTCGTTGGCGGTGGCACACTTGCTGGTTTTGGAGTCTCTTGCATAGGCCTTGGAGTTTCTACTGGTGGTATGTTTTTTTCGTCAACTTTATCATCGCCAACTAGAGAGTTGACGGCTTTGTCCAATTCGTCGAAGTCGATATCACTCATGATTTCTTACCTTTCAATTGATGAGCTTTGGA
>JACPYF010000015.1 GCA_016196195.1 Candidatus Saccharimonadota bacterium
CTATATGGCGAAAAAGAAAGGCGAAGATGAAGTTACCGCTAGTTAATGCTCGATTCGTTTTCAGACAAATGCGTCGCGGTATATTGCTATTTGTTATTGCTGTATCGCTCTTGGCTACCTTGCAATCTATTGGGCTTCAGGCCTCAATGCCAGACCCGGTTGAACGTAAACAGCTGGTGACAGCGCTAGGCACCAATCCAACAATTAATTTGCTATATGGCGAGACAACACTGACTTACACACCGGCCGGTTACATGTATTATCGAGCTGGTGTAATGTGTATGTTGATAGCCAGCCTATGGGGTTTGATGTTTTCAACACGAATGTTCAGAGGACAAGAGGAAGATGGTCGAACCGAGCTACTGCTCACTGGCTCCACTACCCAGGGTCGACATGCTTTCGAAACGTTACTGGGTATCTTTTCAGGGATTGTTGTGGCATTTGTACTCTTGCTAGTGGTTGTCTCACTAATTGGTAGCCAGGATTATGTTGGATTAGATATTGGTGAGTCGGCGTACTTTACATTTGCGATGGTGGTGAACGTAGCCTTTTTTGCGGCAGTCGGTGCACTGACATCACAGCTAGTAGAAACGCGACGTAAAGCCGTACTCTTTGGATCCATACTACTGGCCATATTTTTCGTTATGCGCTCGATGGGCAATGTAGCAGAGAGTCTTTACTGGCTAAAAAATTACACGCCATTCGGCTGGGTTGATCAGATGCACCCAATATACAATCACAAGCCTATGTGGATTGTACCGTTTTTAGTTATTATCCCTCTTCTGTGCGCCCTTAGCGTTTGGTTAGCCAGCAAAAGAGATCTGGGCGATAGCCTTATCCGCGCTCGTGAGTTTGCCAAACCCAAGTTTGCACTACTGCATAGCTCGCTAGGTATGAGCTTTAGGCTGACCCGCGGCGTTCTGCTCAGCTGGCTGGTCGGCACGGTTGCAATGGGAGTCATGGTGGCTAGTATTGCACAAACTGCTGCCGATGCGTTACAAGACTCTGGCGACGCTGAACTAACCCGCACTATACAGGCACTCAGCCAGGGTGGCGTGGATATCGCCGCGAGTTTTGTAGCCGTCGGCAGCATGTTCTCGGCGTTACTAATCATGGCGATGGTTGCTTGGGGCATAGGTAGTATACGTAACGAAGAAGCGAAACAACTACTAGAGAATTTCGTTGTGCGAAAGATCTCACGCACCAGATGGCTGTTTGGACGAGTGATTATATTGGCTGTTGCTTCGATAATCATATGCGTCGTAACCAGCATGGCGGTTTGGTACACTGCCAAAGCTCAGGGAATTGAGGTTGATTTCAAAACCATGATAGTGGATGGGTTGAATATATTGGCGCCAGTTGCTGTTGTCCTAGGGCTTGGCGTGGCTATGTTCGGCGTGTTGCCTAGAATTGCCACATGGGTGCTTTACGCTCTGCTAGGCTGGTCCTTTGTTGCGCAAATGATAGCGGCCATAGTCAACGACCAGACCACTAGTGATATCCTCAACAGTACCTCTATTTTGCAGCCTATGTCATTGGTGCCAGTAGCAACAGTTGACTGGACACAGTTTTGGCTACTGATTGTTGGGGCTTTAACGCTGTTGATACTCGGCTTCTTTGCCTTTTCTAGACGTGATTTATTGAGCGAATAAAACTATTTCTTTAGACCAAGATCGCTACGCAATGACCAAGTAATAAAAACCGTACCGACAAAGAGCAGGCTGCCAAATGGCAGTACCACCTCTCCCGGAATTGACTTTAGTAGTCCGCCAAAAAGGCCCGTGCCGATTAGCGGTGGGTTATTGACAGTTATCCACAACCCAAGGCCGAGCCATATCAGCGCATAAACGTTCAGTAGAAGTGCGCTCAATATGCGAAAGAGCGGGCTCAGATTCATACGCAGCAGAAAGGGGAGGGCGAATACCCCACATGTGGCACTCAGAAATATAATAATTTTTGCAGATGGTGAGCCTCCTGGCAGTTGATAATTCTCTATTATCGGCAAAAGTTTTTCTATTGTCATAAGCTGTGCAACAACCATAGCGATTATGATTGCAGACAGACCGTAGCTAGTAAACAATGTTAGATTGTTCACCTTGCCCTTTGGGAAATGTGCGACTGCAAGCTTCATATACTTATACTATACAGCCAATGGAGTTCTAAAATGTTGTTTTTTTAGCAAAAACGCTTGTGTTTAAGGTGAAAATGGTATAAATTGGTTTCAAGCGAAAGAACAAAAACAAAAACCTTCAAAAAAATAAAAGGTGATTTCGCTCTACGATCTCCACCACAACAACCTCAAAACCTCCGTTTCCACGGGGGTTTTGTTGTATTAATCCTCTACTATTTTGGAGTTATCAGCTCGCCACCTAGCAATTTCACCATGGTGTCCACTCAGTAGTACATCAGGAACCTTTTTACCCTGGAATTCTTCGGGTCGAGTGTATTGTGGATACTCAAGAGTTTGGCCATCAGCAAAGCTTTCGATCTCTGCGCTGGTTTCACCACCCAATACATTTGGCAGCAGCCTGACAACGCTATCGATGATTGTCATGGCAGGTAGCTCTCCGCCAGTTAACACGTAGTCCCCCACCCTCACCTGCTCGTCAATTAACTCTGTTATCCTCTCGTCATAGCCCTCGTAACGTGCACAAACAAATATTAGACCTGTATCTAGTGTTGACCAATGCTTTGCGGTAGCTTGCTTCCACAGCTTGCCGCGTGGTGTTGGCAGTACTACAACTGCGTCAGGGTCGTTTTGTTTAGCTTTTTCAATTGCTGCGAACAACGGCTCAGGTTTTAGCAACATACCGTCACCACCGCCGTACGGCGTGTCGTCGACCTGTTTGCGTGGACCCAAGCCAAAGTCGCGTAGGTTTATCATTTCAAAGCTAACAGCGCCTTCCTGCTGCGCCTTCCACATCATAGAATTGTGAAGTACCCCTTCAAACATTTCTGGGAACAAACTGATGATCTGAATTTTTTTCATATCTGTTATTATACTATAAACTATTGACGATTAGTAGTTTTTTTGACATAATATATTCAGCTTTTGTTTGTACTGCGTAGAAATAAGAGAGAGGAATGTATGGAAAGAACAAGACTCATCGTCTTCGCCTGCATCATTCTCGTGATTTGTCTTTTTGTCGCTGTAGCGATGATCGACGGTCACCTGAAGAAAGCGCCTGAGGACCAGCAGATGCCTCTCAAAAAGCAGCTGCCTGCAGCACTTTTGACAATCGTTGCCCTCGGGTTCCTCGTCAATTGGAGTGGGCTGATCTAAACGATCAGTACCGCTCCCCTACACAGAATAGTGAAAACATATTCACTCGTCTGTCGCGGAAATAATCAACCAAAAAACCCAGCACATTATGGCTGGGTTTTTTAGACACAAAAGCTCTCTAGACTTCTTGTAAGTTTTCGACTCGCATGAGCATTTTTTGTTTTTATCGGTGGTCCTTGTTTTCCCTAGGACAATGTTCGTGGTGGATCACCTGAACTGCCTATGATTATATATCAAGATCGTCTAGATCTGCAAGCTCTTTTCGGGTGTTTTTGGCTAGGTCTGACTCGTCTTCAGTGTTTTCCACAGACTCCTCTGTTGTATCTTCCACAGGCATGCTGTCGCTTGTGTCATCATCTGTCGGCTTGGCGCTAGATGCATTATTAGATGGGCCTTGATAATCATCGTTGTTCACAATCTTTAGGTTGTAACGAGCATCATTCTTGGTCCCCAAGGCTCGTAGTAGCGTGCGTAAGCTCTGCGCAGTCACACCACGCTTTCCGATGACTCGTCCCAAATCTTCAGGATTTACGGTTAGTTCTAATAGCACACCTTTTTCGTCGATACGACGTTCTACAACTACATCATCGGGGTGTCCGACCAGTTCTTTTACTATATATTCAATAAACTGTTGGTCAATACTTGCCACGTTACTACCCTCCTCGGCCGCGCTTACGTTTATAGTTTTATTGTAGCCCAGGTTCGGATTAATTACAAAATTTATTCTTTTTCAGGTGTAGATTCTTCAGCTTCAGCCTTAGCTGTCTCTGCTTCAGGAGTTTCTTCGGCTTCTTCTGCCTTTTCCTCTACCTCGACGGCAGGTTCTTCGGTAGCTTGCTCTTCAGCTGGCGTCTCTGCTTCAACAGACACTTCTTCTACTTCTGCTGGAGCTTCTGGTTCGGCAGGTTGTTCAGGTTGGTTCTTGCGTAGCTTTTCTGGATTACGAGTAGACTTTTCTTTCTTGCCAGCCTTTTGAACCCAGCTCGGTAGCTTAACCTTTTCTTGGACCAAGAGCTTAACTACACGTGGGCTTGGTTGCGCACCAGTACTTAGATACTTTTCGATCTTTTCGACGTCTAGGTTAGTCGCCTTTGTGTGTGGGTTGTATGAACCAACATAAGCAACCACACGACCGCTACTAGGGTGGCGTTGGGCTTCCTGTACGGCAACACGATAAACTGGGTAACCTTTGCGACCAAGTCGCTGCAAACGAATAGCTAACATATATCTCTAAAACTCTCTTCTTTTCATTAAAATTATTGTTTAGACTTGATACCTAGTGTACCTCAAGAGTTAACAGATGTCAAACTTATATATCTAGTTCTTTTTTTCGTATTTCTCTACCGCGGCTTCAGCTGCCTTTTGCTGTGCGGACTGCTTGGAGCTGCCAGTGCCCTTTCCCTTTAGCTGGTTGCCAACATATACACCCAATGTAAAGATCTTGTCGTGATCAGGGCCTTCTTCGGAAATTACTTTATAAACTGGAGTTTGATTGTCAATTCGCTGTGCAACTTCTTGCAAAACCGATTTTGCATCACGCCAGCTGCCGCTTTCTAATATACCGTCTAGCTTGTTGGCGATATTTTTCAATATAAATTCATTGGCTGCGTCGTAGCCTTTTTCAATATAAATAGCACCGATCAAGGCCTCAAAGGCGTTGGCCAAAATTTGCTTGCGAGCACGTTCGCTACCCTGTTTTTCGCCTCGACTTAGACGCATTAGTGGTTCGTAGCCTAATTTCTCGCCAGATTCGCCAATGCTCTCGGTTCGGACCAGTGCTGCGCGCCATGAAGTCAAAATACCCTCGGGTTCTTTGAAATTACTGAATAGATAGTCGGTAACAGAAAGCTCCAGCACTGCGTCGCCTAGAAATTCCAGACGTTCATTGTGCTCGCTAGTACTTTTGCGGTGTTCATTTACGTAGCTTCGATGAGTAAATGCAGTGATGAGAGTTTCAATATTATCAAACTCTAGACCCAATTTTTCGCTAGCAAATTCTTTGTACGGAGTAACGTCCATACCGGTCATTTTTTACCACCTTGGCGTATGCGCTTGCTGGCAAGTAACATCAGTTTTCCGATATCTTCGTATTCGATTTTGTCCAAAGCCTCACTAAATGGAAACCACTTAATGCCGTTCATCCATTCTTCTTTTTTGATGGCGTTCGTATCACCTTTGGCTTTGACTAGATATATCTGAGTGGTCATCAAAACCAGGGTATTAACTCGACGGTAACGAAAGTGAATTTTGCCCAGCCACCCCTGTACTTCGGTGTCTTTTAGGCCGGCCTCTTCGGCAATCTCGCGCTTGGCGGTTTCCTGAGCTGTTTCGCCTTCCTCGATGTGGCCTTTTGGTATAGTCCAGCGGTCTTTGGCGTCTTGGATCAGCAATATTTCTACCTCGCCCTTGGCATTTTGGCGATAAACAACACCACCAGCGGTTGGCTCGCGAACTAGCTCCTGTATTGACGCTCGGGATCGGCTAAAATATTTCTTTACACGATCGCCTAGCTTGTTAGACTTGTCGTCTTTTTTTTCATTCATTACTTCTTCTTCTCTTCCTGGGAAATCAAGGTACGGTAGGCGGTGCCCAGTACGCCATTGATAAATCTAGATGAATTATCAGAACCAAACGCCTTTGCTAGCTCTACCGCTTCGTTGATAACAACCTTTGGCGGAGCAACATCGTCCATTTCAGTTAGCTCGTATAAAGCCAATCGCAAAATCCCTAGATCAATTCTGGCAATTTGCGATAGCGGCCATTCGGGTGCGATAGGCTGAATCAACTTGTCTAGAGCATCGCGTTTTTTGTGAACACCGTATACGAGGCGCTTTACAAAAGCTTTGTCTTTGACAGTTTTTTCGTACCTACCAAGGTTACGGGCGTAAACCTCATCCAATTTGACGTCTTTGTCTTCGCAGCTCAATCGAAAATCAACCTCATACAGAGTTTGAAGTGCGATTATGCGACCTAGATGACGGTTTGATGCCACGACGGTTATTTCCTTATTGTTAAAATTACTGTTTGTTTGCCTAAGGTTTTAGGCTTTTTTCTTGCCACTCTCACGCTTGGTCGTGTAGGCTTTGACCGGTGATTTGCCGTTTACAGTACGTGCGAGTTTTAAAACTAAATGACTTCGACGAAGCCCAGTTTTTCGCATACTGGTCTGTTTTTTCGGTTGTCCCATGAAACAACTCCTTTCCTTTATTCTTTCGCTTGCCGATCATTATAGCCGATACCACTGTAAAGTTCAAGTTAAATTGCTTGACTTTTATACCACTTTGTTGTACAATCCTTTACAAATGAGTAGAGAGATTATTAAGAACGAAGCTACTGGTCGTGATGAGCTTGTAATTACAAGCTCTGATGGCCATGTCGCGACCCTAGAGACGGATGACCCTTGGAATTACGAAATAATACAGATCATCCAAGATGCTGAGGACAGGCGAAATGCAGATTATGCAGAGCGTATGGAAAATCGCAATAAACGTAATGAAAATCGAAAGCGCTGGGCTAAAAAAGGCATCCTTGCCTTTGCTGCAGGAGCTGCGGTTATTGGAACCATGCTTTTGATGCATAACGCATACAAAGGCGATGGTAAGATCGACAAAAAACCCGCACCAAGATCACAAGCAAAGGGCCTTTTTAAACTGTCTGTCTATGGCGACCACGATATTTGGCGCTACATCAAACTATACGAACGCGTCGAGCATGTGACCACAAAAGAATCGTGGGATAAGGTCATAGACGCCAATCCAGGTGTTGATTTCACTCGTATACCTGGCGGCGAAACCGTTAAAGTGCCAGGACTGAGCGAGCCTCGAGATGCACTAGACGCAGGGTTAGAAACAACTCAGCCAGTTCACGATACCCAGGGCTAGCTAACGACTAAATTAACGATACGACCAGCTACATAGATAGCCTTCCTTAGCTCCTTGCCACCTAGGTATGGGGCTATTTTTTCGTGAGCTTTTGCTTGATCGATAACAGCTTGCTCGGATATATCGGCCGATACGTTCAATGTAGCGCGGACTTTGCCGTTTACTTGGACTGGAACAGTTATAGTATCGCTGACAAGGTATTTTTCGTCCCACTGCGGCCAATTATCTATATGAATAGTCTCGTTATGACCTAGTTGCGACCAGAGTTCCTCGGTGATGTGGGGTGCGAATGGAGCTAGGATTTGCAGTAAACTCTCGACAGCAAACTTCCACGAATCGTTCTTGCCAATACCGGCAGATTCTTTTAGTTTGAAATAGCCGTTTACGGCCTCCATCATTGCCGAGACAGCGGTATTAAACTTGTCGTTCTCTATATCGTCTGTGACTTTTTTTGTGGTTTTGTGAGCGATCTTTAATATCTCGGCAGTTTGATTTTCGTCTAGATTAACCTCGTCGCCGTTCAAATATTCCTGGACCAAGTTCCAGGTACGATTTAAGAAACGATAAGTTCCAGGCACGCCACGAGTATCCCATGGCGCATCCATGTCATATGGTGCGATAAACATCTCGTAGACACGCAAGCTATCGGCACCGTATCCGCTGTCCATTATCTCCATTGGGTCAATTACATTGCCCAGACTTTTGCTCATCTTGCGACCGTCTGGCGCCATAATGTAGGCGTTGTACATCATTCGCTTGAATGGTTCCGAGTCACCGACTAGACCGAGTTTATGGAAAAATCGCATCCAAAAACGTGCGTACAGTAGATGCGCTACCGCATGGTCGGCGCCATTATAAAAATCAACTGGTGTCCAATGTTTGATCTGATCTGGGCTCCAAGCTTCCTGTTCGTTGAAAGGATCGGCATAACGTAGGAAATACCAACTGCTACACGCATAGCCATCCATTGTATCCGTTTCGCGTTTGGCTGGACCGCCACATTTTGGACAAGTCGTATTTACCCAATCTTCGACATCTGCTAATACCGACGTGGCTCCACCCTTTGGTTTAAAGTCGTCGACTTCGGGTAGTTCGACTGGTAGTTGGTCGTCTGGCACGGCTACGGCGCCGTCTTTGTCACAATAAACAATCGGGATTGGTGCACCCCAATACCGTTGGCGGCTGATCAACCAGTCGCGCATTTTGTATTGGACTTTTTCGTTGCCCAATTTTTGTTGCTGCAGCCAAGCAACAATTTCTTCGCGAGCTTGCTCGCTACTCATGCCATCAAATTGACCCGAGTTAATTAGCGCGCCTTCACCAGTGTGCAGTTCGTCCTGGCCACCATCGATCACTCTTGTGATTGCGATATCGAACTTTTTAGCAAATTCATTGTCGCGTTCGTCGTGGGCAGGCACAGCCATGATTGCGCCTGTTCCGTAGCCCATCATCACATAGTCGGCGATCCAGACTGGTATTTTCTCTCCGTTAACTGGGTTTATGGCGTAGGCTCCTGTTGGTACACCGGTTTTTTCTTTGTTTTCCTGGCGCTCGATTTCGCTTTTACTGGCGGCCTGTTTGATGTACTGCTCAACAACAGATTTACTTTCTGTAGTCGTGATTTTACTGACCAGCTGGTGCTCGGGGGCTAGAACCATGAAGGTAGCACCAAACAAAGTATCTGGTCGGGTAGTAAAGATCTTGATAATATCTTTGCTGCCATCGACTTGAAAATCAACCTCAGCACCCTGAGATTTGCCGATCCAGTTTTTTTGCATGGTCTTGACCATTTCAGTCCAGTTCAAATCATCTGTGGCTTCTAAAATTTCATCGGCGTACTCGGTGATTTTGAAAAACCATTGTTTTAAATTCTTTTTGGTCACCTGGTTACCACAACGCCAACATTTGCCGCCTTCGACTTGCTCGTTCGCTAATACTGTCTGGTCGGTTTCACACCACCACTGTGCAGATTCTTTTTGATAGGCCAATCCATGTTCAAATAGTTGATTGAATATCCACTGCGTCCATTTGTAATACTGCGGGTCGGCTGTACTAATCTCCTTCGTCCAGTCATAGCTGTAGCCCAGGCGTTTTAGCTGAGTTTTAAAGTTCTCTCTGGCTTCGTCGTGTGCAATGCGAGGTGTCTTGCCGACTTTTATAGCGTAGTTTTCTACCGGCAAGCCAAAACTATCCCAACCTATTGGGTTGTATGCATTGAAACCCTGCTGTCGTTTTGTACGAACCTTGATGTCGCTAAACTGAAATGTTCGCCCATGGCCAATATGTATGCCGGCTCCGGTTATACCCGGTAGCATGCTCATGCCATAATATTTTGGCTTTGAATGATCTGAAAAATCAACGACGTATGTGCCGTCTTTGTCCCATTTTTCTTGCCACTTCTTTTCGATGGGTAGCGGTTCGTACCTTTGCATAAGGTATATTATAACAGCTTATAACTACTTGAATCGTTCAAATTGATTGGCTTTTTTAGCTAGCCAATCTGGGCTTTGACGAACTAAGTATTTTTCATCTGCGGTATCGTGTAATATCGGTTTTATTGCTTCTTCAGAAAAGACACCATTTTGCGAGCCTTTGAAAAGTACGACTGCGCTGTTTTCTAGAACGGTATGTACAAAAACTCCAGCGCTGATTGGGTCTTTAAAACTCTTGACCTGGCAGCCATTGTTTTTTGCGGCTGGCGCCAGGTATTTTTCGGACTGTTCGCCAATTGTAACCACCCAATTCAACAGACTGCTGCTGCATAGCTTACCAATCTTTTCGTGTTCGGCGGCCGAGACCTCGCCCAGCTCGTTCATGTCACCTAGGACTGCAATTCGCTGGGGTACTTCTAGTTTGTATAGAGCCTCTAAGGCGGCCTCGACAGCCAGCGGGCTAGAGTTGTAGCTGTCGTCTATGATCGTCGAGCCTTTTTGCCCCCGCAGTATATTCATCCTGCCGGGAGGAGGGGTTATTTTGGCTAGGCCCGCTGTGATTTCTTCTGGGTCCAGCTCCAAACGCTCGGCCACAAAACCGGCAGCGACGGCTGCTTTGACACCAGATTCACTGGCAACGTTCAGCTCAACCTCGATATCTGACGTAGAAGGTGTTATCAATCTACCTTTTATCAGGCCAAGTTTTTCGTTTTCTATTAGAAAGCGGTACTCGGCTACGCCCCCAAGCCCGTATGTATCTATTTCTGGATTTGTTATTAGTTCGGCAAATTTACCATCCACATCGTCACGATTGATAGCAGTTAGATCTGAAAAGTTACTGACCTCGAGCTCTTCTTTTGCTACTTCGTCAATTGTTTTGAAAAATTCCATATGCTCTGGCGAAACCGCCGTGACCACAGCCACATCGCCGTGCAAGTACGTGCCGAAGTGTGCGATATCACCTGGCTGATCTGTGCCGAGCTCTTGTACTATTACGTCGCAATCGCTCTCTTTGGCTTTTATACGTTTTTTGGCAGCATTCCTGACCGTCAACCATTGAAAAACCGAACGTATGTTCTCGGGATAGGCTATCCCCAAGATACCGAGCGGTACACTCATGTGCGTGTTGTAGTTACCTTCATGAACACGAACACGGTATTTTTCGGATAGTACGGTAGCTATGGCCAGTTTGGTACTGGTTTTGCCCACGCTGCCAGTGACTAGTACTATTTTTGGTTTATGTTTCGCAACATATTTGCGTACATAACCTTCGATTTTTTTCTGTATGAAATTTTTAAACATAACTTGTTTAATGATTATAGATGAAATCTTGTTATCTTAAAAGTAAAGCTCCCCCGCCTCTCGATCTTTTCAGACCGAGCGACGGGGGTAAAGCACCGTGCGATTCAGGCAGGAGCGAGCCGAAGCTCATCCATCTCCTCCTCGTCGATACGAATGACGTCCCAGGCAAGGCCTTTTTTCTCCAATAGGAGGATAAGCCAACCTGACAGGTCAAGCGCCCTTTGGCCGGCCGTTAGGCCATGAAAGGCAGAGCGAGCAAACACATGGTGATTGTGGTGCCATCCTTCGCCAAAAGCGAGGACAGCTACAACTACGTTGTTCGTGCTCTTATCTCTTGAACGAAAAGGACGCTTGCCAATCGTGTGGCAGATCGAGTTGACCGACCACGTGATATGGTGCGTGATCCCCATTCGGACTAATCCGCCCCACAAGAAACCGCGCAACGCACCTGCTCGGCGATTGCCCTTGCCAGCTGTCAGAGCACTGATTGCGGCTGGAGCGAGCAATGTGAAGGCAACCCAGGCTGGAAACTCACGATCGGCTTGTTCCAGGATTTCATCCGTCAGCAGGTCTGGTGCGTACTCCTCGAGAGTTGACGTTCCTTCCTTGACCAACCAACCCACTTGGGCGTGAAACAGTCCAAGTGGAATACCCACTAGACCCATCTCATCGAACTCCACGTGCGGACTATGAGGATCGCCTGGCTTGTCGGAGAACCTGTGGTGGCGCCGATGATCGGCAACCCAGGTTCTCGGCTGCCCCTCGACTGAGGTGCATGCGGCACGTGCCAGGATCTTCCTGATCCTTGGCGTCGTATCGAAGCTCTTGTGGGTGAACAATCGATGCAAACCGACTGTTACGCCGAAAGCCGCAACCGTATGGAAGGTCACCATCGTGGCAGCCTCTGTCTTTGTGAACTTTCCCTTCTTGGAGCTTGTTCGCATACCAGCGACAAGAGCCGCGAAGGGAGCAGCAACCGCAACCATGGTGACCGCTTTGTGAACCAGGCTGTCCTCTTCGACGCCAGGGATGATTGCGCCCTCAGAAGAGCTTGCATCAGTCCTTTGGTGCAATTTATCCGACATATTTCTCCTCCTCAGGATAGTTGTGTGTCAGTAAATCTGCTTGTTATTGTATCATAAAAATTGTCAAATATATGTGGTGGAGCATGGCGGATTCGAACCGCCCACCTCTTCGCTGCCAGCGAAGCGCTCTAGCCAAATGAGCTAATGCCCCGAGGCTTGATATTGTAACGTATTTTACAGGCTAGGGCTAGTGATGACTGTGATGAAGATGATGAACCAAAGCATGACCTTTACCGCGAACAATCAGCCAACGATTCACAGGTACCGTAACGATAAATGCAATGACCAAAGAAATGGCAAGGCTACCCCAAAATAAACCAGAAGAAAGACCGGCATAGAGTGCGCCTGGTATTAGTATGATGATTAGATTGTCTACAATCTCCATGCTAGTAATAGATAGTGTATCGGCCGCCAGTGTGACTTTGACTGCTTTTTTGCCAGGCACACCTGCACGCAAAATTGGCCATATACTCAAGCTGTAACCAAATACAAATGCCAAAAGTATCGACAAAACTACTGTTGCAAAGTTTGACCAGTTAAAGCCAGTGCCTATGACCATACCTAAAACCTCACCAATGGCACAGCCTGTTAAACAGTGAAGAGTTGCACTGATAGCACTTTTAGTTATTGGATCCATATCTCCATTATACTAAAAACGCCGATAAATCGGCGTGGATAGTTGGTGGTTGATGCGCGCCCACCCGGGGCGGGTTTTGTTTTCGGAAGTGTTTGTTTTTATTGGCAAGCGCCCCTATTTGCGCATCAGCTAACTCTAAAATCATCGCATAGCATAAGCATAAAGTCAACCTAGGTCATGGCAATTTAAGCAAAAGTGTGTTTAACTGATTGACGTTAGGAAAGTAATAGAGATTATATTAGCTCTTGGAAACGGTCGAACTGACATTACATTAGACAATAGGAAAAATTGAAATCAATGGCAACTAAACTTTTTGTTGGTAGCTTGGCCTGGGCCACTACCGACGACAATTTGAAAGCTCACTTCGAAGCAGCTGGTACAGTACTCAGCGCACGTGTCGTAACTGACCGTGAATCAGGCCGCTCACGCGGTTTTGGCTTCGTAGAGTTTGAAAATGACGACGACGCAAAAAAGGCTATCGAAACATTGAACGGCTCACAGCTTGACGGACGAGAAATCACCGTTAACGAAGCACGTCCACGTGAAGAAAAACCTCGTTACTAATTAGTAACTATGCATAAAAATACTCTCGCCAAGCGGGGGTATTTTTATTTCTTGATTTCTGGAAACCTGTCGGGGTCAGCGCGGTAATAGTCTATCCACGTGTCATTATGCTTTAGCTCTAGTTCTTCGATAAATATACCTCTGGAAAAACCGCCCTTGTACTCATCCTTCGCTTTTTGAGCTTTTGCAACCTCTTCATTCGTTAAACCATTAATCTTCTTGATATCATCGATAGCTTGCTGCATGTCGGCAAGCTCCTCGACTAGCTTCTTTTTAGTAATGTTTGATTCTGGTATTTCATTTACTTCTTCTACTATCTTGTCTAGCAGGGCCTGAGTATGTTCGTCTTTGGACAGTATGCGCAGCTTGGCTTTCTGGCCAATAGACTCGTAGATAGCTGGAAGCTTGTCTCGGATAAGTTTGTTCAATCTAAATACCGGCATTAGCCTATGATCCCCATCAAAGTTTTTTCGTCTATTACCTTTGTACCATACTCACTAGCTTTTTGCAGTTTAGAGGCACCAACTTTACCGCCAGCTACCAGGTACGTGGTGTCTTTGGCTACTGAAGTTTGAAATGTGCCGCCAAGCGCCCGTATTTTATCAGCAGCTTCGTCACGGCTCATAGATTCTAGACCGCCAGTAATGACAAATGATTGCCCTTCTAATTTACCGCCGGAAGTATCTTGGTATTTTGGCTTTACACCTAGCTCGGCAAACTTTTCGATTAGTTTTATGTTGTCGGCATCCGCAAACCAAGCAGCAATACTTTCAGCCACAATTTCACCAACACCATCTACAGCTTTGAGCTCGTCTATACTGGCGCTTTGCAGGCCTTGTACAGATTTAAAAGCATGCGACAAATCAATGGCCGTTTGCGCACCAACATGACGTATGCCTATGCCAAAAATAAATCGCGGTAGCTCTGGTTGTTTCTTTTCGGCAATTGCATCGACTAGTTTTTGAGCTGAAATTTCTGCAAAGCGATCGAGCCCTAGTAACTGTTCTTTTGTTAGTAAATATATATCAGCAAGATCTTTGACAAATCCGGCGTCAACTAGAGCCACCACATTTTTCTCGCCTAGCGTGTCGATGTCTAGTGCGCCCTTGGATGCAAAGTGCTGGACAGCTCTCTTCAAGAGTATTGGCCCAGTCACGCCTTTGACTCGGTATACGGCTTCGCCTTCCGGACGAATAAATTCTAGCTCTGGGTATTGTCTTTTCAGCTCACCTACAAAGTCAAAGCCTTTTGCACTCGATGGGCGTAGTTTTTCTATAACGCCCTCCACCTGCGGGATGATCTCACCGGCCTTGAATATAATAACTGTGTCTCCTATCCGCACGTCTTTACGAGCTATCTCGTCGGCGTTGTGCAAGCTGGCATGCTGCACAGTTGTGCCGGCTAGATTGACCGGCTTGAATACTGCAACAGGGGTGGCGGCACCAGTTCGACCAATAGATATAACGATGTCCTCGACAACAGTCGTGGTTGTTTCGGCCGGGTATTTATAGGCTATCGTACCGCGAGGATTTTTGCCAACTACACCCAAATCGTCAACCAGCTGACGATCATTTATCTTTACCACCAAACCGTCCGTATGATAAGACAAGTTGTTGCGACCTGCTTCAAATTTTTGGGCATATTTTAGTACACCCTCGAAATCTTTTTCTAGGTGTGCGTCCTTGTCGATAGTAAAGCCAAGTTGCTTCATGGTCGCATAGGCAAGCTCATTTGTTGGAACTTCGCTTTTGTCTTCGCGCAGCAGGTCATATCCGTGAAACCGCAGCGGACGCTCGGCGACCAAACGTGGATCTAGCTGGCGTATAGTGCCCGCCGCAAGGTTACGAGGATTTGCATAAACAGGCTTGCCGGCTGCTTGTTGTTTGTTGTTTAATTTTTCAAAATCTGTTTTATTCATTATTATCTCGCCACGTATTTCGGTATGGCCGGTCGTAAACTCGTGATCACCATATAAACGCAGCGGCACGTTTGGAATAGTCTTTACGTTACCTGTCACTACTTCTCCAATAGTCCCATCACCGCGCGTTACCGCTCGAACTAAAACTCCGTCCTGATAGTGCAGCGCACAAGCCAGCCCATCTTTTTTTGAATCAACCCAAAACTGGCTGCTCGCAACTCGTTCATCTAGTTTTTGGATGCGTGAGAGCCAAGCCTTGGCATCATCGTCACCAAAACAATCTTGCATGCTCATCATACGAGATTTGTGCGTAAATTTTTCGAAACCTTTTGCTGGCTGACCACCGACGCGTTGAGTTGGACTGTCTGGCGAGATCAAATCTGGGTTGTCTGACTCGAGTTTTTTAAGCTCGGCGAACAAACCGTCATAGACGGCATCATCGACACTGGGTTTATCCAGGACATAATAATCATAAGCCCACTGATTTAACTGCTTTTTTATATCCTCATGCCGTTGGCGTGTCATCGCTAACCAACTTTCTGTATAACAAGTAAATATATGACGAGCTCCATAGAACAGTGAACGTAGTTAGTAGCAATGCTACCATGGGCACAATAGGTACTGCAGCTAGCCAACTAATCTGATTGATAAATATGAATGGCAAAATAATAATTGCCCAAATACATATAACGGTTAGCCCTAGCCAAGCTAGCCTATAAAGAACTCTCAGTCGCCTACCAATTACTAGGTCGCTAGAGGCCTTTAGGGCCCTCAATGGGTACATTCCCGGCAATGTTACGACCACGAGCGCCAGAGTCGTGCTGGTTATCCAGTAGACCGATATTACAACTAACAACAGCTCAACTATCCAAAACAAGGTAGTGAACAGGGCATCACTAAAAACGTCTACGCTATCGGCCGCACCGTAGGCAATCAATGCCAGGGCAAAGGGCACTAATTGAACTAATAAAACTAGCAGTACTAAAAACGTTGAAAGAAGCGGTGATCCGGATGAATACAGGCCATCACGCAGTTTAATGTTTTTGTGACCAGCCATTATTTGTCGAATCAACCATACGATGGTTAGCCATCCTAACAAAAACAACAAGCCACTATAAAGCTGCTGGGCATCGCTCAGATTCTGGCTGAATGCCCCACTGAAAACACCAGCAAACACGGCTAGATTTTGGACCATACCACTCAGCTCACCAGCAACGACATCACCGCCCAGCTGATTTACTGTTTTGTTTAGTAGGGTAAAATTATCTTGCGAAAGCCATCCTACAATCAAAAAACTGAGAACAGAATAAAACACAATGAACTTTGTAAACAGCCACTTGTTTGACAGTAACAAATACCAGACCTCGTTAGTAAACGACCAGTACCCAGGAATCTGCCATGACCTTTTGTAATCACGACGACGAGTTAGGCGGAAGCTCCTGTGAGGTCGTCCTTTCAAAAAATCACTACGGCGCTTTTTTATACTTGAGATAGTTTCTTGTAATTTGCTTTGATTTTTAGCTTGTTTCTTTTTGGCCATTACATCTTGCTTTCATTTTCACGCAAACGGTTTATACGGTCTTGCAGGGGAGGGTGGGTGCTGAATAAGTTGCCAAAAAATCCAGGCTTTAATGGGTTGCTGAAAAATAAGTGCGCGGTAGAGCCATTTTGCCGTTTCATTGGTTTACCTGTTTTTTCCAATTTTTCCAGTGCACTCGCTAGACCTTCAGGATAACGAGTAGTGATGGCCCCAGTTGCGTCGGCCAAATACTCGCGTTGACGAGACACAGCCGCCTGGATAAGTAATGCAACAATTGGCGCAAGTATGATTGCGACAATTCCGATAACTATAAAAATCGGCGACACGTTATCCCTGTCATCATCACCAAATATCATCATCCGTAGAACTACATCCGAAATAAGCCCAATTGCCGCAACCAGCCCAAACACAATCATACTGACACGAATATCATAATTTTGAACATGCCCCATTTCATGCGCCATAACTGCCTCTAGCTCTCGATCATCCATGATGTCCAGCAGGCCGGTGGTTGCAGCAACGCTGGCGTGACGAGGGTCGCGACCTGTTGCAAATGCATTGGGAGCAGGGTCGTCTATAATATACACTTTTGGTGTTGGCATACCAGTAGCAATACTGAGGTTCTCGACTATCCGATACAATCGAGGATTGTCACGTTTTTCGATAGCTTTTGCACCCGTTACTGCAAGTGCGATTTTGCTCGCAATAAAATATTGGATCACCGCATATACTAACGCACCGACCGCAATATAATAGATCAAGGTTGGCTCACCATAATACAAACTGATTCCCCAACCTAGTCCAATAATCACGAATATAAATACTAACATAATTAGTATTGTATTTCGTTTGTTTGCAGCAATGGCTGAATACATAGACGCGCTACTCCGTTTTGTGGGTTAGAATTTTACGTCGACAGGTTTGTCAGCTTTTTCTTGCTCAGCTTCGTCTAGTTCGAAAAAGTCTTTCTTCTTGAAGCCAAACATACCAGCAAAGATATTGTTTGGAAAAAGTTCAATCTTTGTGTTGAGATCACGGACGCCGCCGTTATAGAAACGACGTGATGCTTGGATCTTGTCTTCTGTATCGACTAGCTCTGCTTGCAGCTGTTGAAAGTTCTCACTAGCGCGAAGCTGAGGATAAGCTTCCGCAACAGCGAACAGGCTCTTTAGAGCGCCTTCGAACATATTCTCGGCCTCGGCTGTCTCCTTTACGCCTTGGGCATTCAAAGCGTTCGCACGTGCTTCGGTTACCTTCGTGAACACATCACTTTCGTGTTTGGCATAGCCTTTCACACTTTCAACTAGATTTGGAATCAAGTCCAAACGTCGTTTCAATTGAACAGTAATATCACTCCAGGCTTCTTCTACACGATTACGTAGCGTTACTAGTCCGTTATAAGTCGCCCACAAAAATATCACAAGCAGAACTACGAGAACACCTATCACAATTCCTACAATTTCCATATATTATCCCCTCCTTGGTTAATACCTTAATTATACCACCCTAAAAGGTTAAACCTATACAAACGAAAGACTATTTAGCGCGTTTTTCGATGATTTCCTGAGCAACGTTCGGTGGCACTTCTTCGTATTGTGCAAGCTCCATTGCAGATGCTGCACGGCCCTGAGACATAGAGCGTAGGTCAGTTGTGTAACCGAACATGCTAGCTAGTGGCACAAAGCCAGTTACAACTTTGGCGCCCATGCGGTCTTCCATACTTTCGATACGTCCACGACGAGAGTTTAAGTCACCGATCACATCACCCATGAACTCTTCCGGTGTTGTCACTTCGACTTTCATAACGGGTTCTAGTAGTACAGGCTTGGCCTGTTTGACACCTTCACGTGTCGCTAATGCACCAGCCATCTTAAAGGCTAGCTCGCTCGAGTCAACGTCGTGATAGCTACCGTCATACAGGGTCGCCTTGACGTCTACAACTGGATAGCCAGCAATAACACCGCCGTCAAGAGTTTCGATAATACCGTTTTGAACTGGTTTTCGGTATTCTTGCGGTACGACACCACCTTTGATTTCGTCAAAGAACTCAAAGCCCTTACCGGGTTCGTTCGGCTCTAGACGCAACCATACGTCACCGTATTGTCCACGACCACCAGATTGTTTGATGTATTTACCTTGGATTTCGGTGCTAGCCTTGATAGTTTCACGGAAAGCAACTTGCGGTTGACCAATGTTGGCTTCAACTTTAAATTCTCGCTTCATACGATCAACAATGATATCTAGGTGTAGCTCACCCATTCCAGAAATAATTGTCTGTCCTGTTTCTTCGTCGGTGTGCACGCGGAATGTTGGGTCTTCTTCGGCTAAACGCTGGAGGGCTAGGCTCATCTTCTCTTGGTCGGCTTTGGTCTTAGGCTCAATTGCAATTGCAACTGGAGGTTCCGGAAAATCAATACTCTCGAGTGTGATAGGTTTTGCTACGTCAGCTAGCGTAGTACCCGTTGTGGTATTTTTTAGACCTACAACTGCAGCGATATCACCGGCAGAAATTTCGTTGATGTCTTCACGCTTGTCAGCATGCATACGAACGATTCGGCCGATACGTTCTTTGTCACCTGTTGTGGTATTTAGGATGTAGCTTCCGGCGCTGACTTTACCGCTGTAAACACGGATAAAGATCAATTTACCAACAAATGGGTCATTAGCGATTTTAAATGCTAGTGCAGCTAGTGGCTCTTTGTCGTCTGGTTTTCGTTCAACTTCGTCGCCAGTTTTCGGATGAGTTCCCCATATAGAACCAGCATCGAGTGGGCTTGGTAGGTATTCGTTCACTAGATCTAGAACCTTTTCAACGATCACACCACGGCCATCACCGCCGGTAACTAGATAAAATTCACCAGTTAGAACGCTCTTGCGTAGGGCGGCTTTTAGTTCGTCTACAGTTATAGAATCTTCGCCTTCTTCTAGATATTTTTCGAATAATACGTCGTCAGCTTCTACAGCAGATTCGACTAGCAATTGTCGAGCATTTTTGGCTTTGTCGGCCATGTCAGCTGGGATGTCACCTACTATTAGCTCGTGGTCTGTGAAATCTTTGTAGGTGTAGGCCTTCATGTCTACTAGATCGATAACACCGTTGATGTCTTTTTCAAAACCAATCGGTAGGTGGATAGGTAGCGCTTTTTTAGATAGACGTGCGTGTAGGCTGTCCAGAGATTTGTAGAAATCACCACCAGTTTGGTTGATCTTGTTGATGAAACAGATACGAGGCACGCGGTATTTGTTAGCCTGACGCCATACCGTTTCAGTTTGAGCTTCAACGCCCATCTTGCCGTCGAATACTACAACTGCACCGTCTAGCACACGTAGTGATCGCTCTACCTCTGCGGTAAAGTCGATGTGGCCAGGTGTGTCAATAATGTTGATTTTGTGGTCTTTCCAAAAACAAGTCACCGCAGCAGATGTAATTGTGATTCCACGTTCACGTTCTTGCTCCATCCAGTCAGTTGTTGTTTCACCTTCGTGAACTGCACCGATTTTGTGAGACAGACCAGTTCGGTACAATATACCTTCGGTAGTTGTAGTTTTTCCGGCGTCAATATGAGCAATGATGCCGATGTTACGGAATTTATCTAGGGTATAGTTTTTAGCTGCCATGATGGTTACTTTTGGTAGTCCTTTTCTTTAATTTAGTTAGTTTTACGTCACCTCTGTTGAAATTTTTGACAACAGGGAAAAACACTTACTGTCAATTGTAACAGATATTTAACACCTTGACCACCCCTACTTGCAAACATTAGCGTTTTGTGCTATAATGTACTTATGAATAAAGAACCGACCCCTATCAGCAGCCACGTTGGACAGCTTGCAAGGTGGGCTAAAGAGACCAGCAAAGCCAGTAGCGATATAGGCCTCATTAGACACCAGGAAACAACCGGGTCTAACAGGTACGACACGGCAAGGCTCCATGCAGCTAATGCTAGCCACCTTGCAGTGGCGAAATCTGCGCTGGAACAAGCTTGTCGTGAATGTCCGTTCGCCGATATGTGTTCTGCCGAAGGTAATACCGAGAGAATAAGCAGAGGCTTCCCTACTGCTAAAGAACGTAACGAGCTAGTTAAACGTGCTAAAAAGGGTGAGGCTTGTAGTGCAAGCTGGTTAACTCGACCTGAAGACGATGGCTCTACGGTATCGCCCGACGATCAAGGAACGACTTAGAGGCAGTACTATCGAGCAAAGTGTGCAAATGCACGGTTGGCTTCGGCCATCTTGTGAGTGTCTTCTTTTTTCTTGAAGGCTGCACCAGTTTGATTGTAAGCGTCTACAATTTCAGCGCCTAGGCGTTGGTCGTATGGCATACCCTTGCGAGCACGTGCTGATTGAACTAACCATGAAAATGCATAGTGAAGCTGACGATGCCCCTGGATTGGGAATGGAATCTGGTAGTTTGCACCACCAACGCGTCGAGATTTGACCTCAAAACTAGGTGATACGTTCTTTAGAGCTGCTTCGAAAACCTCTAGTGGGTCCTCTGATTTTAGTTTTTTGGCAGCAATTTCTAGTGCGCTGTAAACCTGGCGTTCGGCTAGTAGTTTTTTGCCATCTAGCATGCTTTTGTTGATCAGACGTTGGACCATAATAGATTGGTACTTGCGGTCTGGGTCTAGGCGTCGTTGTAGAGATTTGGTTACTTTACGCGGCATTATTTGCTCTCCTTTTTGGCGCCATATTTGCTACGGCGTTGTTTGCGGTCTGATACACCCTGAAGGTCTAATGCACCACGAACGATGTGATAGCGAACACCTGGAAGATCTTTTACGCGGCCACCACGGATCAGAACAACTGCGTGCTCTTGTAGGTTGTGACCTTCACCTGGTATGTAAGCCCAGACTTCTTGTCCGTTAGACAAACGAACACGAGCTACTTTACGTAGGGCTGAGTTCGGCTTTTTAGGTGTTTTGGTAGTTACTTTGACACAAACACCACGCTTCAGCGGTGCGTTTTGGTCATAGTAGCGAGTCTTTAGGGTATTTTGAATACGACCTAGCGCAGGACTCTTACTCTTTTTGCCAGCCGTTTTGCGCGGCTTGCGAACCAATTGATTGATTGTTGGCATATTAAAAAATATTCTCCGTTAAATTACTTTGATTTGGCGTTATTTTCAGCATAAATAACTGCCACTTTCCTTGGTTTGAACGAAAACTTGTACACACTCGCATGTATTTTCGCATCTCCAAAGAGGAAACTCATCTGTCATTGTAACAGATGAGTCCCTTTTTCACAAGCCTTGAAACGTATTGCTTACGATTCGTTTGGAGCTTCTTCGTCCACTTCCTCGACGAGGTTGCGGGCACCGGTTCCAACAGGAATCTTGCGACCAATGATCACGTTTTCCTTTAGGCCATACAAGTTGTCTTGACGACCAGTTACAGCTGCGTTGATCAATACACGAGTTGTATCTTGGAAACTAGCTGCAGATAGGAAGCTGTCACTCCAGATTGATACTTTGGTGATACCTAGTAGCAATTGAGTAAACTGAGCTGGCTCTTTCTTGTCGTTAACCAAGTTTTCGTTAGCTTCGATAACCAAAGCTTTCGATACGATATCCCCTGTGACAAACAAGCTGTCACCTGGATCTTCAATCTGTACACGACTGAACATCTGTCGAACGATGATCTCGAGGTGCTTGTCAGCAATATTCTGACCCTGAGATGCATAGATACGTAGAACGTCGTTGATGATGTAACGCTGTGTTGATTCGATGCTCTTTAGGCGCATTAGATCGTGCAAGTTGATCGAACCTGCAGTCAAACGATCTCCGGCAGTAACAGCGTCGCCGTCTGATGCAGTTAGCTGATGTGTGCTAGGCACCTCGTAACGAGCAGGAGTTTGGTTGCTACTAGAGACAATCACCTCTTCTTTTGTTACATCAACTATTCCGTCAAATGGTGCAACCAATGGTTCTTCGTCGCCCTTTTTAGCAGCTAGTACGTCGCCAGCTAGAACTTCTGTTCCAGTTTTGACCTGTGCTTTGCGCTTTTCAAGTTTCAATTTCTTGACTTTGGCTTTAGCTGGAGTCACCTGCAAGACATACTTGTTGCCGTCTTCCCAAATACGAAGTGTTCCGTCGATCTCTGATAACAATGCTTCACCCTTTGGAGTTCGGGCTTCGAACAGCTCGTCTACACGCGGTAGACCCTGGGTAATGTCGGCAGCACCGGCTACACCAGATGCGTGGAAGTTACGAAGGGTTAGCTGAGTACCAGGCTCACCAACAGACTGTGCGGCGATAACGCCTACAGGCTGAGCAACAGCGATCAATTTACCAGTAGCCATGTCAAGGCCGTAGCTCTTTTGTGGGATACCACGAAGGTTCTTTGCGGTTAGTACACTAAAGATTTTGGCTTCAGTGATTTTCTCGTCCTTGTTAATTGCATCGGCAATTTCACGAGTAATCAAGTGACCAGCTTTGACGTGGTCACCAATCTTTTCAGCAGCGTAACGACTGTATAGACGGTCGCCAAATTCGATCATGGTCTCTTCGGTCTCTGAACGGAAAATTGTGAAACCATTGTCATTTGAATCTTCTTCAACCGTAAAGACGTCTTGGCTAACGTCGACTAAACGACGGGTTAGATAACCAGAGTCAGCAGTCTTGAGGGCGGTGTCGATCAAACCTTTACGTGTACCACGAGTGGCAACGAAAGCTTCTAGTTGTGACAGACCTTTTTTGAAACTAGAGCGGATCGGTAGCTCGATTTCTTTACCAGTTGCATCAACCATTGTTCCTAGCATTGCGGTCGCAAGCTTGATGTTATCGATACTACCACGAGCACCAGAGTTCACCATGACACTAACTGATGTGTCAGAGTCTTTTAGCTTGCTTTCGACAACGGCGATGGCCTTTTTGTCGATGTTACGCCATGCGTTAACGGTTAGGTGATAACGCTCTTCTTCGGTTATCAAACCTTCTTCGAATTGGTCAGAGATCTGAGTTGCTTGTTTTTCACCTTCGTCGATCAGACCTTCCATCTCGGGAACGTCAAAGTAGTCGTCCATACCAGTAGATACAGCTGCTGCCGTAGCGTACTCTAGGGCCAAGTCTTTGATGTTGTCGGCTGTTACAGCAGTTTGTTCGCTACCGTAGTTTTCGAAAATACGTGCTAGAACTTTGTTCAAGGCCTTTTTAGTCATGACATCGTTTACATATGGGAACTCTTTGATCAGTGACTCGTTAAAGTACACACGTCCTAGAGTTGTGTCACGAAGTTGCCCCTTGGTGTGTACACGGATTGGGGTCTGCAATTTAATGATTCCCTTTTCGTATGAGTGTACAGCCTCGGTAACAGAGCTAAACAGTTTCTTTTCGGTCTGAGCGTCTGGCTTTGGATATGTTAGGTAGTAACAGCCAAGCACGATGTCCTGTGCGATGTTTAGTACCGGTGTACCATCGGCGGGTTTTAGTAGGTTGTTAGTAGCAGACATCAAATCACGAGCTTCAGCTTGTGCAGCGTCGCTTAGAGGCAAGTGAACAGCCATTTGGTCACCATCAAAGTCAGCGTTGAATCCAGCACAAACTAGAGGGTGCAATTGGATTGCTTTACCTTCAATTAACTTTGGTTGGAATGACTGAATAGACAAACGGTGCAAACTTGGCGCACGGTTTAGTAGTACGTACTTGCCCTTGATCACTTCGTCCAACGCGTCCCAGATGATGGTGTTTCCACTTTCGATCAAACGAGTTGCGCTGCGAATGTTGTGAGCATGTTCACCACGAAGTAGCCAGCTGATGACAAATGGTTTGAACAGTTCAAGCGCCATTTGCTTCGGCAAACCACATTGGTGGATTTTTAATTCTGGACCAGCAACAATTACTGAGCGACCAGAATAATCAACACGCTTTCCTAGTAGGTTCTGACGGAAACGTCCTTGTTTACCTTTTAGCATATCGCTGAGCGATTTTAGCTTGCGACGGCCACCAGTTGCATTCACTGCACGGTTACCACGAGCGGCAGAGTTGTCTACAAGCGCGTCAACGGCTTCCTGAAGCATACGCATTTCGTTACGGCGAATTACCTCTGGGGCATTTAGGTCAATTAGTTTCTTTAGACGATTGTTGCGGTTTATCACACGACGATATAGGTCGTTTAGGTCTGACGTTGCGAAACGACCACCGGTTAGTTGAACCATCGGACGTAGGTCTGGTGGAATAACTGGTAGAACTGACATTGTCATGTTGATTGGCTTGATGCCTGCACGATGCATACCTTCTAGAACTTTCAGACGCTTTAGAATCTTCTTTTGCTTTTGTCCTTTGCTGGCGGTCGCTTCTTCTGAAAGTTGTTTGATCAAAGTTTCTAGATCGATTTGCTCTAGTAATGCTTTTAATGCTTCTCCACCCATACCAACTTTGACGATATCTGCGTAGTCGTCAGGTAGGTTGCGATATTCGATTTCACCTAGTAGGGCTGATTTTACTAGTCCATCTAGCTGAGCTTTCTTGACTGCAAATGCTTCAGCTACTGCTTCGAGTTCTTTGGTTTGCTCGGCTGCCAACTTCTTGATATCAGCCTTTTCGTCTTCAGCTTCTTTTTCATAGCGGATCTTGATAGCTGCAGTGCCGGCTTCTAGTTCGGCTTCGGCATCAGCTAACAGCTTCTCACGTTTTTCAGTATCGACATCTAGGATAACGTAGCTTGCAAAGTAAGCTACTCGCTCTAGGTTACGAACTGTCATGCCTAGCAGTAGCCCCATTGCTGATGGCGTACCACGCATGAACCAAATGTGCGCAACTGGTGCAGCTAGGCCGATGTGGCCCATTCGTTCACGACGAACAATTGAGCGAGTGACTAGTTCACCGCTCTTATCAACTGCTGCTTCGCGGGAACGAACGCCTTTTAGTTTTGCGTCGTGTGGGTTGATGTCTTTGACTGGACCAAAGATCCTTTCACAGAATAATCCGTCACGTTCAGGTTTTTGGGTTCGATAGTTTATTGTTTCTGGTTTTGTTACTTCACCGTAACTCCATTTTTTGATATCTTCACTGCTAGCTACTGCTAGGCGAACTGCATCAAAGTCGGCGATACTGGTGTTTGCGATTACTCGGCTCATTAGACTA
>JACPYF010000013.1 GCA_016196195.1 Candidatus Saccharimonadota bacterium
AATCTGTGAAGATGAAATGGGCTGGGCGTAAAGCGGCTCGTAATGGCAAAAAACTACTTCGTCTGGATGTCCCATCTAAAACGACGGACTAAAATCTTATTATGAAAGTTTGGGTTTTAAACGGCTACAGGATAAAGAAGTTAAGGCTCCAGACAGCACATACACAGTAGCGCTATACGAGAAACCCACAGTATAGATTAATAATCAAAAATAATCCTGTGATAGCCCTCAGCCTCAGCCTCTTTGGCTGTACAAAATTCATAATCGCTAAGTGGCTCGAAACCATACTCCTTGTCACCGGGCAAATCGTAAGAGTAAGATGCCGCAAAATTGCTTGACTTGACAGGTAGGTGGCCGCACTTTAGGGTACCGTATGCAAACGGAAGCACGCCTGATATGAATCCCCCAAATAACAAGATTGGGATCAGAGCAATTGAAGCAATTACTACAAATACCTTTTTGTTTTTGTTTAGTTTCTTCATATAAGTTATTCTAACACTAACCTTTCTATTAGGCCATTTGCTATACTCTATCTTATGATAAGCGGCATCAAGCCAAATAGTATTAACGGTCATTCCCCGCTACCTGAAGAAGTATATATAGAAAAATCACCTCTTCATGGTATGGGTATTTTTGCCAAAGTGGATATCCCGAAAGAACATGATTTTGGTATAACTCATATTGCAGATGAAAGGTTTAACAATGGTTATATTCGCACCTCTATAGGTGGTTTTGTGAACCATTCTACAAACCCGAACATTGAGCTAAGAGAGCAAGACGACACTCTACACCTTTGGACAATAAAGCCCGTAGAGAAAGGTGAAGAACTGACTGTTGACTACACGCCGTATTACACAGCCGAAGAATTAGCCACATATAGATAGTATAATGACCCCTATGGAACAACTAAGCCCTACCCCGCCACAATTGAAACAAGTTACACTGCAGTCACTGTTCGAAGAGCTCGGTGAGTATGATGCGATGCGTTCATGCACGCCAACATCTTTTTATATGCTGCTACAGGCTATCGATGGCTTGCCAGATAGTCAATCAGCTGCAGACTTTGTCCGAGGCCTTAATACAGACGAAGCTCACACAACAGACCACAACTGGAGCAGGCCTGCCCTGTCAGCCGCGATACGTGAGGCGTATGATGTAGCTGTTGTCTCGTGGCAGCTAAACGGCGGCACCAATATAGAGGCCATGCAGAAAGCTGGCTACCTGGAGACCGACCAAGAAGTTGAGGTTTTTAACGATGCAGTAAGCGGCCGCAGCGTAGAAGACGTCGTACGAGCTGGTTACCCTGTAATGGTGACTATGCAGCCAAACTTTGGTGACACAGGCAGCCAAAGTGTGCATTCCGTCATCATTGAAGCCTGGCATGACGCTGCGGTAACAGTTGTTGACTCTGACGCTAGAAACACCTCGACACAGTTCAGCCCAGACGAGATCAGGCAAAGTATCAGCCCTCAAGGGGCCGGCACCATAGTTTTGCCCAAACATCCCCAGCAAAATTGATTTCTCCTCTGATATGGTGTAAACTTTTGCTTACGTACTAACCAATAACGTGGCTCTTTAGCTCAGTTGGTAGAGCAGAGGCTTGAAGAGCCTTGTGTCCTCGGTTCGAGTCCGAGAGGAGCCACCAAGAAAATACCTGATCGTCATGATCGGGTCTTTTCTTATTAGGGACAAAGCCCACCAAGCTAGATTAGTCGGAAGAGTCAGTTTTTACTGGCTCTTCGTCATTTTTACCCAACATAGTGAGGTGCATAGGTAGGAACCTACCAAAATGCATTGTTGCTACGGTCCTGTGGGACTCTTCAATCGGACCGTTGTTATTTACGATAAAGTGCGAACGTTCATTTCGCTCTGTGCGAGCCATTTGCTGTGCAATGATAGCGTCAACATTTCTACGTTTCTTGCCCTCGGCTACCCGTTCGTCTTCCCTGGCTTCGGCCCTCTTGCGCTGAGTTGCCTCGTTAACGTCAACAGTGACTACATAGTGCACTCTTTGCTCGCCACCAGTTTCTAATAGTAATGGTGAGTCCAAAATAGCATAGTTACCGAGTCGTAAATTGGCCTGAAGCTGTCGGTCAACCTCGTGTCCTATAGCGGGATGTTTGATCGCCTCTAATCTCTGCAATGCAGCGGATTTAACACCAGGAGGCTGGTCTTTTGGAAAAACAATTTCACCTAGCCTGCCTTTATCAATTTCTCGGCTTTCATTTAGGATAGCTTTGCCCCAGTATTTGACTATTTCTTCGTAGGCTTCGGTGCCTCGTAGCATAACTTCATCTGATATAACATCAGCATCAACAATGCCAACACCAAGTTCTTTGAACCTATTGGCTATGGTGCTTTTTCCAGATCCTATTCCACCAGTAAGACCAACCACCAAGCCTGGTTCAGTATTTAACTGTTTCATAATAAATATTATACCAGAAAATACATAAATAGTCTATTTTTTAGTGGCGCAGATTTCGCACTCTTCTTCGGCGCCGAACTCTGTCGCCCATTGCTGAGAGGCTTTCCACCAAGGTTCTAGGTCATGATAACCAACCCAATCGGCAGCTTCGCGTATCATCCATCCCGTCCAGCCAGTTAGGCGTAGTTTGCCATACTCGAAAGCAGCCCAGCCGTAGCCAATCGGTACAACTGTTGCTGGAAACTTTGGCTTGTAGGCGTCACCCTCATTACCATAGTATTTTGCTTCGATATCGTGTGTGACATAATGCCCATCATAGACAGCTGTCTGGGCGAGTCCTGAATATGGAGTATTGGCATTGTCACCAACCACATATATATCTTCTTCGGCTATTAGGTGCTCGTCGACGGTGACTTTGCCGCGTTCAGACAGGTTAAAGTCATTGTCTTTGAAAAACGGGTTGTTTGAGGTGCCTGCCGTCCAAACAACAGTATGAGACGGTATGTCTTTGCTACTAACCATCAAACTATCTTCGTCCATGCCTTGGACCATTTTGTGTACCATCACTTGGATACCAAGCTTTTTCAGGCGCTTGGCAGCTGCGACAGATACTTTTTCAGCTGAATTAGGTAATATCCGAGGTGCCGCCTCGATGAGCTTTACATTGATACGACGGTTTTTAATTCCGTGTCGCTTCATAATTTGACGCATATATGTTGGTAATGCACCAGCCAGTTCTACGCCGCTCGGGCCACCACCGACTATGATGTAGTTAATGTCTGGCTTGCCTTCGTCTTGCAGTAGCTCATGGAGATGTGCCTTGAACCGTTTTACCTCTTCCGGAGATTTTATGCCATAAGAATACTTGCTCAGACCTTCTATGCCAAAGTAGTTTGTTATCACACCCAAAGCCAGTACTAGTTTGTCGTAGGCTAATATTTTTTCGCTCTCTAGCTCGATAGATTTTGTAGTTCTGTCCAATTTAACTAGTTTGTCGTTGATAAAGTTGATGTTCCCGCCCTCTAAAATTTCACTAAGGGGTATCGCAGACTGCCGGAACAACCCACCGGTTGCAGTGTGATATAAGGTTGGGTTATAACGAAAGTCCAACTTGTCAGATATTAGGGTTACTTCGAACTCTTCGTTATGGCTAAGCTCTAGGGCTGCCTTGATACCACCAAAACCACCACCAACTACAACAATCTGCTGTTTTTCAGTATTTGTTTTTTTATTCATCTGAACAACAGTATATATCTCTTGCGTACGAGCTGCAATAAGTTTATGCTTAGAAGCAATGAAAGACTTCGAGCAAGCGCTAGTAAAGGTGGGTTTTGGCGGTGAAATAGAAGATTCTGTTGATGTTTTAGAAAAGTATTCTCATGACGCGTCGATGTTCGAGATTAAACCGCAGCTAGTCGTTGCACCACATACTGCCGAAGATGTAGAAAAGCTAGTCACACTAGTAGCAAAAGAAAAAAAGAGGAATGAGCACCTAAGTTTGACCGCACGTTCTGCTGGAACATGTATGTCTGGTGGAGCTATCAATGATTCGATCATCATAGATTTTAATCGTCACCTGACAAAAGTCATTAACGTCACAGGCTCTAGCGCTCGAACACAACCTGGAGCATTCTTTCGTGATTTTGACGCATTAACAATTGCCCACGACAGTTTACTACCTAGCTACCCAGCTAGCCGTGACCTTTGTACAGTCGGCGGGATGATAAACAATAACAGTGGTGGTGAAAAATCATTAGAATACGGAAAAACCGAGAAATATGTCCGTGAGATAGATTTTGTGTTTTCTGACGGGGTTAAACGAAAAGTAAAGCCACTCAAGCGTACAGAACTGATCAAGAAAATGGCTCAGAAAGATCTTGAAGGCAAAGTTTACAAAGATTTATACCAACTAATCGAAGATAACTACGAAGCTATTAAAGCCGCCAAGCCGCATGTTAGCAAGAATTCGACTGGATATAACCTATGGAACGTCTGGGATCGTGAAACTGGCATATTTGACCTAACACAGGTTATTGTCGGCGGACAAGGAACATTAGGTATGGTCACTGAGGCCGAGTTCAAGCTAGTAAAACGTCGCAAACACTCTGGCTTGCTGGTATTGTTCCTGAAGGATATTGATGATTTGGGTGAGTTAACAGAGAAAATATTGGTACACAAACCAGCGACACTAGAATGTTTCGATGATGCGACGCTACTGTTAGGTATGAAGTTTTTGCCTAGTTTTTTGTCAAAATTAGGTCTAAAAAAATGGCTACAATTGGTGTTTGGTCTAGCGCCAACTGGCATACAGTTCCTGCGCGGCATACCTAAACTAGTCGTTATGGTGGAATTTAACGATGAAACAGAAGATGGCGTGCGCAAAAAGGTACATGATTTGCATTCAGAATTGGGCCATTTACACGCAAGATACGAAATCAATGGGTTTGAAGAAGATCCGACCGAAGGTAAGAGTGAAAAGTTCTGGATAATGCGCCGTCAAAGCTTTCAATTACTACGTAGCAAGGTTAAAGACAAACACACTGCACCGTTTATCGATGATTTCGTAGTTAATCCAGAGCATTTGGCTGAGTTTTTGCCTAAGATCCGCAAAATCATAAAGAAATACAAGCTTTTAGCTACCATAGCAGGCCACTTGGGCGACGGTAACTTTCATATTATTCCGCTAATGAAACTGGAAGATCCAAAAGACCGGCGCAAGCTACTGCCTGCAATGAAGGAAGTAAATCACTTGGTTCTAAAATATGGTGGTAGTTTGAGTGGCGAACACAATGACGGCTTAGTGCGCGGCCCATGGCTAAAAGAAATGTATGGCGCTGAAATGTTGGACATCTTTAAACGCACAAAGCAAATTTTTGACCCAGACAATATATTCAACCCTCACAAAAAGGCTGATGCTGATTGGGACTATAGTTTTTCGCATATTCGCGACCATTTCTAGACACTGTTGATAGATGGGCGTATCATAAAAAGTGATATGGCTGAGCGAGACAAACGTATCGTAATAAACCTGTTAAGACACGCAGGCATAGAGATTAACGGTAAAAAACCATACGATATACAGGTACACGATGAGCGGTTTTATCGCCGAGCCCTGCGCCACCAGGGCCTAGGTATTGGCGAAGCATATATGGATGGTTGGTGGGAGGCTAAGTCTATAGACCAACTAATAACCCGTGTACTAAATGCAGAGCTTGAAAACAAAGTACGCACCAGCCCAGAAATTATATTGTTAGGTCTATCAACCCTAATAACCAACCGTCAAACCACCAGGCGAGCACGCAAGAACGCTGCTCATCACTACAACATTGGCAATGATTTGTACGAAAGAATGTTGGACAAACGTATGATATATTCGTGTGGCTATTGGAAAAATGCCAAAACGCTAGACGACGCACAGGAAGCCAAACTAAAACTAATCTGCGATAAATTAGAGCTCAAAAAAGGGATGACACTACTAGACATTGGCTGTGGCTGGGGCGGATTTTCCGAATATGCAGCCAGAAACTATGGGGTTAAAGTTACCGGCATTAGTCCAGCGTCCGAGCAAGTAAAATTGGCTAGAAAACGCACAAAGAGCTTGAGTGTAAAGATCGAGCAAAAGGATTACCGTGATATGACTGGTAATTTCGACCGAATCGTCTCGATCGGCATGCTAGAACACGTCGGCTACAAGAACTACAACAAATTCTTTGATATATGCCGCAAATTACTAAAAGACGACGGTTTGATGTTGCATCATACAATAGGCAGTAACGCGTCTGTTCGATCTGGTGACCCGTGGATGGACCGATATATCTTTCCTGGTGGTAACTTGCCGTCGATTGCGCAAATTTCAAAAGCGGTTGAAAATAAACTGATAATTGAGGATATTCATAATATCGGACCAGATTATGACAATACCCTGATGGCCTGGCACAAAAATTTCATGAAATACTGGGGTGAAATTGAAGACTTTTACGATGAGAGGTTCAAACGAATGTGGGAATATTATCTGCTATCTTGCGCTGCTGGTTTTCGCAGTCGCAACCTACAGCTATGGCAAATTGTTATGCGCCCGCGTGTACAGACACCTACCTACAGAAGCGTTCGCTAGTGCTACCTCGGTATTGAATATTACATGAATTTATGTTAAAATAGTACTGTTCACGTTAGAAAGCAACTTAAATCTAAGGTAGGTGATCCGTGGCTCATACCCACACCCACAACCATCATCATGGTCATGGGTGCGACCATGACCATGGTGCTCAAACACCAGCAACAATCGCCACAGCAGTGATTCTTTTTTCACTGGCAACTGTGGAGTGGTTTGCCGGCAAGGGACTCAACAACCCAGGCGTCATAGCCGACGCCGGGCACAACCTTTCCGACGCCATATTCGCACTGGCCGTGGTCTTGATGATCCCGGTTATAGGCATCGGCAGGAAAGTTTTTTCCAGCTCGCACTTCATGAGGTGCAACATCGAGTCCTTGGTGGCGATCGTAATCGCCTTTACCACAATCGCTATGATCGGCTACTTGTCGATCGAGCAAGTGTTGAAGGGGGTGTCCACTGAGCATTCCGAGCTGGTCTTGCTGATCGGTATTGTGAGTTGGGGTATCAACCTCACACTTGCAAAAATGCTGATGCGCTCGAGCAACAGTGTGACGAAGTCACTAGGAGTTCACCTCCTGTCAGATGCAACAGCATCACTCTGGATTAGCGGAGCCGCCATAGCGACCCTTGCGGTCGCCTGGTGGGGCTGGAATGTCATTGCAGCAGTCATCATTTTGGGGCTCGCCGCGAAGCACAACTGGCACCTCATCTCTGATGAAGGCAAAAAGATCCACCGACTCGAGTCATGCTCTGAAAACGTGAACAGCCCGTCCCATAGTCATTAAATCGACAGGGGCGGGCTTTTCGCCCTTCTGGGGCTATTTTTTATTGCGTTTGCGTTGGTTTGGGTCTAGGAAGCGTTTGCGTAAGCGTAGGCTTTTAGGTGTTACTTCTAGCAGTTCATCATCTTCGATAAAATCAATGGATTGCTCGAGAGATAGATCAGTAAAAGGAGTTAGCTGGACTGTTCCGTCGCTGCTGCTAGTACGCATGTTTGTTAGCTGTTTGCCTTTACATACATTTACATCTAGGTCGCCTTGGCGGTTGTATAGGCCTACGATCATGCCCTGATAGACGGTCGTTCCAGGGCCAACATACATTATTCCGCGAGCTGCAGAGTTATCTAGGGCGTAGGCAGTCGTTGAGCCAGCTTCGGTGGCGATCAGAGCGCCGTTACGGTGTTGTTGCAGCTTTGGACCCATTGGCTGATAGCCGTGTGGCAGACTGTGCATGATGACAGTTCCCTTTGTTGCAGTCATCAATAGATTGCGTAGGCCAATCAGGCTGCGCGTTGCAATGATATATGTCTGACGAATCGCACCAGAACTAGTTGTTTCTTGGTGGGTCATTTCGCCGCGACGTTGACCAAGCTCTTGAGATATTGCCCCAACAAACTCTGAGCCAACTTCGATCAATACCTCTTCGACAGGCTCTTGTTCGACACCGTCTTTTTGGATAGTTACAACCTGTGGTCGACCAACTTCAAATTCGAAACCTTCACGACGAAGTGTTTCGATCAGTACTGATAGATGCAATTCACCGCGACCAGATACTTTGAAGCCAATGCCTTCGTCTTCTACACGTAGAGCTACGTTTGTTTCTAGCTCTTGCTGCAAACGATCACCAATTTGGCGAGAAGTGGTAAATTCACCTTCTTTACCTTTTAACGGGCTGGTGTTTGGACCTAGGTACATAGATAGTGTCGGAGCTTCAACCTCTAGAACTGGTAGAGCCTCTGGATTTTCACTGTCGGCAATAGTTTCACCAATATGGGCGTCACCGATACCAGTTAGCGCCACGATATCACCAGCTATAGCACTGTCGATTTCTTCACGGTTTAGGCCACGATATGCAAATAGCTTATCGATTTTGGCGTTTACTTTACTGCCATCGGCTTTTATTAGTACTACTGGCTGAGATTTCTTGATAGTTCCACGAGATATGCGACCAATAGCGTATTTGCCTAAAAAGCTGTCATATTGCAGAGATGTTACTAAAAGCTGCAGCGGCTTGGTTGTATCAACCTCTGGAGCTGGAATGTCGCCGATAATTGCGTCAAATATAGGTGACAAATCACCTTTTTCTTCTGGTTTTTCTGGCATTTCTTTCCAAGCTTTACCTTCGCGACCAATGGCGAAATAGACTGGATAGTGCAGCTGGGCGTCATCGATTGCAAGCTCTAGGAATAGATCGTCAATCTCGTCTTTTACCTCAGCAACACGTCGTGATGGTTTGTCAATTTTGTTGATAACTACAACGGGCTTGAGGCCTAGCTCGAGGGCTTTGGACAAAACAAACTTTGTCTGCGGCATCGGGCCTTCCTGAGCATCAACAATCAATAGTACGCCGTCGGCCATATTTAGGGTTCGTTCGACCTCACCGCTAAAGTCTGCGTGGCCTGGTGTGTCAATGATATTGATCTTGTAGTCATCATGATAAACAGCAGTTTGTTTGGCTGTAATAGTGATTCCGCGCTCGTGCTCTTGGTCGCCACTATCCATAATCAGGTCTTGGCTCATCTCGGCCTGGTTGTCACGAAAAGTGTTGGACTGCTTTAACAGCCCATCTACCAAGGTAGTTTTACCGTGGTCGACGTGGGCAATAATAGCAACGTTACGTATAAATTTTGGGTCTGTCATAAAAATAAGCCCGTTCAGTGGGCATCCTCTTATGTTTATATTACCATACTTTATCCGATAAATACAGAGATGATATAATGAAATTCACGCGCGAGTGGCGGAATTGGTAGACGCGCCAGCTTGAGGGGCTGGTGAGCTTCGGCTCATGGAGGTTCAAGTCCTCTCTCGCGCACCAAGTTGAATTTTCTTGCTTTGAAGCAGGGTTGCAAAGGGTTCTTTCCAGAGGTAGGAAGGAGCCCTTTCGTCATCTAAATGTATGTTCAAAAGCAAAATTCTAGCCAAAATGTCTTTTTCAACTGATGTACCAGCTCTCATCTTGTCAGCAACAGAATTAGCCAAGTTCAAAAACTCTTCTTTTTTCATCTTGATTTGTGCTGGATCAGTCACTTTTTTGCCTATTTCTGCTATCTTTTCGTCTAGGTCAATCACTGTGTTTTCTAGGTCTTCTAGGTCTTGTACGAGCGTTTTGCGTGCAATCTCAGGCGTACCCTCTGGCAGCCCAGTTAGCTGACGAGCTTTGGTGTCTAATTCTTTCTTCCTGTGTTTCCTAGCACCTTCTAGGCTACGTCGTTCTGCACGTAGTCCTTGCACCTTTTCCTCGGTATAGCCGTCTATGGTCTTGCTGTACTTATCATATTCTTTTTCAGTGAACTTCATCTGCTCTAATACCTGATACAGGTCATTAAATATGTACTTAGCACGAACGCTCTTGATGCTACGTTTGCACGCCTTATTGTCGCAACGATACGTTAGACCATATTCACCGCTTGCAGACTTATTCTTGCCTACACGCATAGGTATAGTGCTATAACACACGCCACAGAATACCAACCCACGTAGAGGATAAAACGTTGCACGCTTAGAAAACGGAAGCACTCTCGCACGCTTCTGGCTCATAGCTTGAATGGCATTGTATGTGTCCTCATTTATCATAGGCTTGAAGTTGCTGATTTGCCGCATATCAACTTCCTGACCCGATTGGACCAAAATGCCAAAGTAAAAAGGGTCGTGAAACAGATGGGATGCTATCTGTTTAGTGATAGTAATTTTTCTTATTTTCTTATTTTTGCGAGTTATTTTGGTCATGCGGTGAACGTCATTTTTCGCCCAAAAGTCTACAATCTCAGTCACCGTGTGACCATCGGCACGCATTTGCCATCCTCGTTGGATTAAGTCAAAGTTCTTGGGGTCTGGCTCATAGTAGCCTGTGACTTCATCACGCATATATCCCCACTTGAACGCACCAGATTTTCCTTTTTCAAAGCTACTTCCAACACCTCTTCGAATGTTCTCGCTCGAACTGTCTGTGTAGTTCTTCGCCATTGCAAATAGGATATTCAGCAGTAGCTTGCCAGCAGCGTTGTTTGTGTATTGTACAGTTGGGAACTTTAAGTCCTTGATGATGCCACTATCTAGCATATCCATAATCATGCCGCTCTCAAGCATTGTGCGGCTCAGTCTATCAGGGTGCCAGCTTAAAATGCCATCGTATTTGCCAGCGGTAATGTCAGCAAGCATTTGCGTAAATAAAGGCCTATTGTTGGCTGTCCATGCTGACCCATTTTCCTCAATAGGATCGCCAACAACTATCAGCTCCTCACGCTCGGCATACTCCTGACAGAACTTTATTTGGTCAGGTACAGACTGTGCTTGTGCGTCTTCTCCCTCGGATGACTTGCGGGCATAAAGTACATAGCGTAGTGGTTTCGCTGGCTCCTCTGTATGCTGTACTGGTCTTTTTAGTATCTTGCCCATAATATAATTCTACCTGACTAGAAGTAGATACGACCACCATTATTGTCTGACATTGAGATGGCATTTAATTTTGCTAATGAGCTATTCTCGTCTATGGCTTTAAGAGCATCTGTGTACTCTATTAGTCCGTCGTCAACATTTGTTTTCTTTGGCTTTTTGTTTGGTATAACTACGTGGACAACATTATTGCTCACTCTGGTTCTTTCTTGAACCACGAGAACGACTTAGTGTCGAACCCCTACCGAGAATGCCGTATACCTGTGTCTAGCCTGGAATCAAAAGAACGTACCAGGTCAGAGAGCTTCAAGTCTACTACTTAAAACAATCTGGTATGGTACGTTCCATCTTTAATTATACGCCTTACCATAAGAATTGTCAAGTCGAAATGTTGTTTTTGAGATAATAAGAACAGAGATAACGCCGAAAACAAAGGAGTAAAAAATGGAAATCGGAAAAGCTATTGGTAGACCGCCTAAAGTAACATACACTACTATGTTACGTCTTGAAGATTCGATACAACATAACAGCACAATCACTGAGGCTTGTCGCTGGGCTGGCATAAGTCGGACCACTTTCTTCTATTACATGAGGAATAGCGTGGTGTTTAAGGAGAAGATGGAAGCCGCAAAAGATAACCAGAACAAAGTGGTATTTAGTTTCTTTACACTTGTCTAGGAAAGCCCCTATTTTCGCTACATTTTCGTAGATTTTGGAGTGCAGAAAGTAGCTAAGTAATACGAGCAAATGACGTTAAGTAGTAAAAAAATGGCCAAAAATTATGTAGAGTATTGCACGGTATCACATCAGGCAAAAAGATGAACGGTTCTAGCACTCTCTGTGACGCATTTGGAGACCGTTTGAGCGTGTTTTGGGGTCGAGTTGAGTATTTGTGCTATCCCTGTAGATTTTGCAGTATTTCCCTGTTAAAATGAAATGGTGAAAGACGCAAAAATACACTCGCAAAAAATCAGACAAGAAGCAAATAAGTTGCTTGAAGAAACACGTCTTTACGCATTACTTGAGCAGTTCGGCAAGGTGGATTTAGGTGGTAGTTATGCTTATGACTTAATGGTTGACAGAGATTTGGATTTTGGAGTTGCAGTGAAAGAAATAACTCCAGAAATTAGGGCTAAGTTAGCATCAACATTTGCGTCACAGATTTGGGCTTATAGTGTCAACATGACTGATAGAGTGAACTTTGAGCCTTTATCTAACTTGGGAGCACCTAGAGGACTATTCTTAGGCTTAACCATACCATTCCCTGTAGAGCGATGGAATATAGATATTTGGTTCATAGTTGTTGATGCTTTGCCGACAGATGCTATGGCTAGTCTTATTTCAAAAGCAACAGAAGCTCAGAAAGATACTATTTTACAAATTAAATACGAGCTAATGATTGATGGAAAGAAATCAAAAGGAATCACTTCTGCTGAAGTTTATAAGGCTGTGTTGAATAATGGAGTTAAGACAACTAGGGAGTTTTTGAATGAATAGCGTTGATTTAGACGAACTCAAGAAGTTCCTCATGAATGCAAATATGCCTCATGCAACAGGTACGGCAAAAACCGTTAAGGAAAATGACGGTTCACGAACTATTGAATTTATTGAGGGCGACTACCGAATGCATGACAACTTCTTTGGAGGTGAGCCCTATGGTGGACGCTTAGTTGTTTTCTATCAAGAGCAGCCGTTGTTTCTTGAAGTTTATTACGGACAGACAACTCGTCCAGCAGATACTGTCTATGATTTCTTAAGAGAAGCCTTACAGCATCCAGGAGAAGATAACCCATTTCGTGGACCTGCTGAATACAAAAAAGACAATCTGACCTACAAAAGCACTACTGAGGGCAATGTTGCGAACCATACGGTTAAAGAGTTTATCTACGACGGAGATGAAGAGATTTACTGGGCAGTTGTTATTGGTGGTTTAGTAGACCAAAATGCAAGAGGAGCAATGTAATCATGGTATTGGTAATAAACCCTGAAATTGAAATCAAAAATTCCCCTATTCAAGGGAAAGGTCTATTTACCAAAGTCCCAATTAAAAAGGGAGAGACGGTTTGGATTTCTGAGGGTGAAGAACCCTATGATGAAAAGATATACACTGACGAGGAGTTTAAGGAATTTCAAAAGTGGTGTATTGAGAATGGTAAGGAGTGGGACGCTGTAGCTAATGGGGATGGAACTCATACGGCTGCAATTTCTGAAAGAGAGAAGCATCCAGGCAATTATGGTAATCATAGCTGTGATCCTAATATGGGTAAAGGGTACGTTGCTCTCAGAGACATAAAAGCTGGCGAAGAACTGACTGCTGATTATGCTCAGTTCTCTACAAAAGACTGGGAGATGAAGTGCAACTGTGGAGCAAAGAATTGCAAAGGAACCGTTAGAGGAGCACTGTGATTATTCAGATAGATGGCATATCAGGAACTGGCAAAACAACTGCCGCAGAAGAACTCGCTAGGCGGGGATACACTGCCCTTGATGCTGATGAGTCATTTGGTTACTACGGGAACCCAGAAACAGGAGAGCCAACCGATGAGCGAACCCAGCATAATTGGATTTGGGATATAGATAAGGTTAAAACACTGGCAGTGTCATCAGGAGACACCACTATCTTTGTTTGTGGCGGAGCTATGAATCAAGACAGAGTTAGGGATATTTTTGATAAAAGATTTACATTAGTAATCGACAATGACACTATGCGTCATCGACTCATGACTCGAACAAATAACGAGTTTGGTAAGCATCCAGATGACCTTGCACGACAGCTTGAATGGAATAAGGGAGCTACTGAATACGCAAAGAGCATCGGAGCAATAGTTATTGACGCAACTAAACCTATTGAACAGGTTGTGGACAATATTTTGAGGGAATCAGGTGTCGAATAATATGAGGCTTATAGTGGTCAATCTACCACAGTACAGAGTTGATACTGAACCCAATCATAAAGTAATAGGCAAAATAGTCGATAAGGTAATACAAGAGAATTTTACTGGCAAGACCATAGTTGTACGAGGTGTAAGCTCTTCTGCCCATTCAGATAAGTCGGTTGATGAACTGGTTGAAATAATCAAGGATTCAGGTACAGACCGTTATGACCAAAAACGTATTGGTGATAGGTATGAGAATATCAAAGGTAAGCATATAGACTTGTTCGCATTTCGCAGAAAAGTTACGCCACGCATGGAGGTATTCAAAGACATTAGCTGGGGTTTCTATCATGGGTCTAGGACAATTCATGGCAAGCCAGTACGTATAGATATTCTGACAGTCTATGATGCTTCACAACTTAGGGCAGTAGTACACCAGTATGAAGGACGTGATGATATTAAGCGTGATGGTTTCGTCTTCAAGAATCCAAGTGATAAGAAATCTGCCGTCTTAGGCATAATAAAAATTACATAATTTCGATTGTTGTATAGTAGGTTTTTTAACAGGGGTGGGCGAAAATAACACAAGCACTTGACAAGCCCCTATGTCGCTAAAAAAATGGCTCTACCCCTGTAAGCATGGGGCGTACAAGCTCCATTGTGCGACATTGTTACAAGTACTTTGGCGTTGCACTGATTACCGTAAATCCTTCGTATGGATTCTCTCCTGCTGATGTTATCATCTCGCTAAATGTAAGTTGAGATATGTTCACGGTAAGCTTATCTGTGTCAATCTTGGTTACAAATGGAACCTTGTCGTTCATGTCAGGAAGCTGAATTGTTTTTGGTGGTGCAGTATCGAATTGGTCACTGTGTCTTGTAAAGATAAGTACATCAAAGTCCTTGAATCGTAGTCGGTGCGTATTGAAGTTCAGATGGACAGGCTTGTCGTTCTCCATATCCCAGTTGAAATTGAAGTTTATGTTGCTTGAAGCAGGTATTGCAATGACATCTAGCGTAGTAAATTTCTGGCTACTGTCCCGTTCTAACGGTACATCATTTTGACGTGTCATCTCTTTAATATCATCGTCAGACATCTCTCTACATAGTAGTGTCGTCAGGTGCTTTGAGGTTTTTAGACCCTCTAGAGGTATCGTAATCGCATCTTTGTCGTTTGTAACTGTCTTAGTGCCGTCTTTCATTTTAGTATGAGATTGTCCTGTTGCATGTATGCTTGTATGGTCAATATCTACAGGTTCGCTGACTTGCTCGTATCTTATATCAAATGGGTTACTCTCTATCTTTAGCTTGCCTAACGTACCACCTGATCCACCTTCCTTCGGATAAATATGTAGCATTAAGCTGACATCAGATTTTTGTTGCCATAGTCTACATAGAAGGTATGTCTTATCTCCTTCTTTTATAAAAATGCGATAGTGCGGTGCTTTCTCCATAGATATATCATAACAGGGGTAGGTTCAAATCTCTTCGGTTAGTAATAACGTTAGTAGGCATAATTTGCCTCTAACATCTGTTGCGACCTCTGAGCCATCGTTACTTGAGGTAGTCTAAATACGGTCTGGTTTTGGTTTTCAAATAGCCACTGTGCTATCTTATAGATGAGTTCAAAAGCAATCGCTTTTGGTGCACCAGACATAATGAAAACCCTACACTGCTGTAGGGTTTATTAAATTCTATGAAATGTGACGCACAGAGGGTGCCGAGCTGGGTCGAGGCGTTTATAGCCTCGACCCAGGACTCTCGTTCTCTTTCATCCCTGGACTCAAAGCGTGAGCTAGAGACCTCCGAGGGGGATTTTGTGAGAACGTTGGTATGCAGCTGTCGTCATACAACGCCGGTTTTGAATTGCTGGAAACAAGCTCCAGCGACGGACGTTGACTTCGATTGACTGGCTTCTTGCCCGTCTTTGCCTGCTGCTTTTTCACGCTACACACTCCCTTGTGCGTCACTTGACAGCCAGGATGAACTCCCAACTTGTTTTCATTATACACTAATAAACTAAAAAAAGCAAGCATAAGCTTGCTCTAATCAGGGGTAGGGCTTGCTACCTATATAAGCGTAACTACGATTGTCCACCACAACAACTCCATTAGTACGTATAGGCACACACTCCCTACCTGTTTGCGATAATACCATAAGCCTATTTACATTAAAATAGAACGGCTGCATATTGCTGTGGAAAACTATAGCCGGCAAGTATATACTTGGTTCAATGAGAATAATTGCAGGAAAACTAGGAGGTCTACTATTTAAGGCACCGCGAGGTAGGCGTACTCACCCCATGAGTGATCGTATCAAGGGCGCTATCTTTAACTCGCTAGGCAGCATAGAAGGCTTGTCGGTGCTAGACGCATTTGCTGGCAGCGGGTCCTTGGCGTATGAATCGGTCAGTCGCGGCGCTAACGTCGTGGTGGCTGTGGAATCTGACAAACGAGCTGTAAAAATCATGAAGGAAAATGTAGAAAAGCTCAGAATACAAAACCAGTGCAAAGTAGTACATGCAAATGTTTCTAGCTGGTCTAGCAACAACAAGGACCAGATGTTCGATATTGTTATAGCCGACCCTCCATATGATGTACCCAGGCCAGAACTATTACAGAAATTGACACGACACACTAAAGATAATGGCCTCTTCATACTGAGCTGGCCCGCGAAAACAGACCTGCCAGAGCTGAACGGTCTGAAGCTAGAAGACGTCAGGCAGTATAGCGGCGCTCAGGTAGCATACTATAGAAAATAGCTAGCTCCTTCTATCAGAGGCGTATATCCAGGACAGCGCGACAGTTTTGATGATGATTGGTATCAATTGTTTTTTGGTTTGACGTGCCAAAGTTGGGGTCCAGCCTTTTTGGTTGAAGGTTTCATACATCTGTAGGTCGGCTATTTTTTGCAAGTTTTCTAGAAATATCTTTTCAATTCCAAGCTCTTTGACGCGACCGATTTCGTCCGAGCTGAGCTCTAGTTTGCCAGCACGCAGCGGTGTTATAGCACTGGCCACACCTAGCTCGAACAGTACATGCGAAGTCATGACGCCTTTTGCGCCCCAAAACTCCCAGTTATTCTTTATCTTTTCACGCTTGCCATCACCTGGGATCAGCAGTTTTTTACGTACACTATCGCGCGTTTCTTTTGGTTCGCCACGCAGTTCCTCTAGATGGTCCTCTAGCGGAAAGTGGTGCGCCGGAGTCAGGCCATCTACAATTGCATGCGATAGCCAGGCCGCCTCAAAAGCCGCTTTTTTCTCATCTTTAGCCTTTAAGGCTTCGGCCAGAGACTGCTCGTGGTGTTTGATTTGGTCCAGCAAACCATCCTCGCGAGGATTTTTGGGATCTATGAAATGCCAGGGCTCGTCAGCACCAGGGTTCTTGCGCTTTATACCGTCAGGACCATTCTTTCCCTCAAAATGCAGCACGTCTTTTCTGGTTGGGAAAAAGTCTTGGCCGTAGTCTGTAGCCAAACGATATGCAACTTTGTTGATTTTTTGGTGCACACCCAGGACATTACCTGATTTGTGGTGCAACGTCGTTCCCGAATACATGGTTAGTTTAGTGTGGTTACTTTCTGATATTTTTTAACTTGTTCGTATAACTGCTTGTATTGTAGCAAATCTTCGCCACTTTGCAGAAACTGATCAACAGCCTTTTGAACTATGGCTATCGCTTTGGTATCGCCCAAACTGGCCATTTGTAGGTTTAGCTGGCCATGCTGGGCTCGACCGTATATCTCACCTGGACCGCGCAGCTTTAGGTCGACTTCTGCCAAATAAAAGCCGTCGTTTGACTTTTCTAGCTCTCGCAGGCGCCTAGTTGGCTTTAGGCTGTCACTAGAGACCAAAAAGCAATGGCTTTGATGCGCACCGCGACCAATGCGTCCGCGCAGCTGGTGAGCCTGCGCTAGTCCGAATTGGTCAGCGTTTTCGATTATCATAACTGTGGCGTTTGGTACATCGACGCCTACTTCTATGACCGTGGTGCTGACCAATATATCGATATTTCCCCGAGCAAAATTTTCCATAACAGATTGTTTTTCGTCACTGGCCATCTGGCCATGCAATAAACCTATCTTGTTTTGCTGAAAAACGGTTTTTTGTAATTTTTTGTACTCTAACTCGACCGAGCGTTTCTCGGATTCTGGGTTTTCGTCTATCAGCGGACAGACTACGTAGGCCTGGCGGCCTGCAATGATTTCCTGTTCAACTTTTTGGTACATCGACTCGCGCGAGTTTGGTGAAACAATAGAAGTCTTTATGGGCTGACGACCACGTGGCATTTCGTTTAATATCGATACGTCTAACTCGCCATAAACTGTCAGTGCGAGTGATCGCGGGATAGGCGTCGCCGTCATAGATAGTAGATGCGGCAAGTGACTTGATTTCTCTAACAGCCTTTGTCTCTGAGCCACGCCAAAGCGATGCTGTTCGTCGATAACCACAAAGCCCAGTTTGTGAAAATTGACCTTTTCCTGGATCAAAGCGTGCGTGCCGACTACAACCTGCACGCATCCGTCGGCAATACGCTCGTAGAGCTGCTTTTTAGCGCTTGGTTTGACTGAACCCGTCAGCAGGCCAATGGTTACGCCAAAAGGCTCTAGTAGCTTCGTCAGAGTCTCGGCGTGCTGAGTAGCTAATATCTCGGTTGGCGCCATTATAGCGGCCTGGAAGCCTTTTGCTGCAGCTAAACTGGCACTCATGCCGGCAACAACTGTCTTGCCCGAGCCTACATCACCTTGCAGCAGTCGGTTCATCGGGTGTTCATTTTCGAAATCCTGGGCAATTTGCCACACGGCAGAACGCTGGGCATCAGTTAACTTGAATGGCAGATTTGTAACAAAATCTTTGGCGTGTGATTGGTCAAATGGTATTTGCCAGCCTGTTAACTTGGTATTCTCACGCTTGTTCATTTGACCAGCCAAAACTAGCGAGAATAACTCTTCGAAACCTAAACGTTTACGAGCCTGATCCAGCTGTTCATCATTTTCGGGAAAATGCAGATAGGTTAATGCGTTTGCGCGAGATATGAGTTTTTGCTGTTTTACTATTTCACTGGGTAAGATTTCGTCTAGCATAACTATGGCCGGTCGAAGCTCTGCCAAGATCTTGCGCACTACGTGTGATTTTAGGCCGGCAACCGCACGGTACAGAGGTACAATCCGCCCCGCATTTACGTGTTTGCCGTCGGACTTTTCTACGCTAGGGTTTGATACTTGGTATTTGTGACCATTTAGACCAAACTGACCAGAAATGAGCCATTCGCCCTTTTCTTTTTTTAGCTGATCGGCGCGATACGGTTGGTTGAACCAAACAGCAGCTACCTTGCCGCTGTCGTCCGCCAATGTAGCCTCGGTTATATGCAGGCCACGACGGACACGACGGGTATTGAGGTGTTCGATCTTGGCCCGCAGGGTGACTTTGCCAGGCTTGATGGTTGCTATTTGATTAATCTGCGAATAATCCTCGTAACCACGAGGGAAAAACTCTATCAGATCATTGACGGTATGCAAATTAGCTTTGGCTAGGCTCTCTGCTGTCTTTGTACCCACACCCTTGATATTGGCGAGTGGTGTTTCGAGTTTCATCAGCGTACCAGTAAAAAGCTATTTTTGCCTTTTTTGATTAATGATATCTCTGACACATCACTATCTTCGGAGGCTCTTTGGCCATTGATCGTAATCGCCCCGCCTTCTAGTAGTCGGCGGAACTCACCTTTTGAGCTAACTAGCCCGGCCTCGACTAGTCGGTCGCCAACATTTCCAAATGATGCGGTCGGTATTTCGCCTGACAAGAGTTCTAGCTGATTTTGGTCAAGCTGGCTAACACTAGAATTGTCACCAAATAATACCTCGGTAACTTTTTGTACATTCTCGGCACGTTCACGGCCGTGTACAAGTTTTGTCACCTCAAAGGCTAGTGCTTTTTGAGCGGCGCGTTCACTTGGGCTGCTAACGCTCTCGCGGCCTAGTCGTTCGATCTGATCACGAGATAGATCAGTATAGATTTTTAGATAATCAATAGCTTCGTTATCGTCGATGTTTAGCCAAAACTGGTAAAACTGGTAGACACTAGTCTTTTTCTCATCTAGCCAGACGGCTCCTTCTTCGGTTTTGCCGAACTTTTTGCCGGTAGTTTTGTTAATGATCAATGGCGCAGTGTAAACATGCGCTTCTTTGCCCTCGACTTTGCGGATCAATTCGACGCCAGATAGCGAGTTACCCCATTGATCGCTGCCGGCAACCTGCAGAGTCACGCCCTTTTCTCGGAATAGATGTAAAAAGTCATACCCCTGGATAAGCGAATAGCTGAACTCGGCGTAGCTGATACCGCTACCGCCTTCGCCTGTGCGGCTTTTGACAAAGTCCCGATCTAAGAGCTGGGTTAGCGAAAAGTTCTTGCCGTAATCTCTTAGAAAGTCTACAAACTTTATCTCTTTGAACCAGTCGTAATTGTCGACAACAGCAAAATCAACACCGTCAAATATTTTGTGGTACTGGGCAACAATAGCCTGCTTGTTGTGGTTGATTTCTTCAACAGTTTTTAGCTCACGTTCCTCGGTCTTGCCATCCGGGTCTCCTATCAAACCAGTAGCACCACCGACCAACAAAATTGGCTGGTGTCCGGCATTGATAAAGTGTCTGACCATGATCGCCATAGCCAGGTGGCCTATATGCATACTGTCACTACTAGGGTCTACGCCCCAGTAAAAAGTAATCTTTTGGTTGTCGAGTACACTCAGGTCCTTGAGTGTAGTTTGATTTTTAAAACCTCGCCAGGCTAGCTCGTCAGTTAGATTCGTCATTTGCTTTTATCCGCCAGTTTAGTAGGAACCTGTCGACCACGCCGACTAGCTCTTCGCCTGAATAATCTGATTTAACTAAATATAGGTCCGCACCACGCTCCATAGCGTCCTTCTTTTTATCTTCGTCCGGAAAGCTAGAAGTTACTATGATAGGTGCCTTTATAGATGTATTGTTGCGCAGGTTAGATATAAACTCATACCCGTCCATTTCAGGCATCAACAGGTCTAAAATAATAACCGTAGGGTTAAACTCGGCAATCTCGGTTATTCCTGCAAGCCCGTCGTTTGTAGTGAGAACTTTGTACCCAGCTTGTTCAAAGCTTGTTGAGTATATAGTACGTATGTCCTCATTATCATCAATTATGAGCACTTTTCTATTTTGTCCGCTAACGTCCATGACTATTACTATAACAAAAAAATACCCTAATGGCAGCAACGTAGAAAAACTACACAAATAAGCATAAATAATTAGCAATTTTGGCCCGAGTTAATGATATAATGAGTATCAGATTTTAAAGAGAGGGAGAAAAACAGAAGTGATACGGAAACGGCAGTCTCGATTTGCCAAAGCTGGCAAAAAATTAAGTGTCTACTCTAACCTAACGGCCAAGCGTAAAGCTAAAAATGACGCACGCTCACGCAAAAAAGCTGAGTACTTGGCTAGTTTGCCAAAAAATCCTATAGCTAGAACTGCACACCGTATGCACCCTCGACGAGTTGCAAAGTATTGGACGAGCCGCGAAGGCGCGATGATGGCACTCAAGATACTAGGTGTTGCAATATTGTTCGGCGTACTTTCTATGGGTGCTGTTTTTGCGTATTACAGAAAAGAGCTTGACGCTATACGGCCGTCAGAGCTGTCAAAGCGAGTTTCAACAACCGTCACGAAATACTATGACCGCAACAATGTGCTGCTTTGGGAGGACAAGGGAGCCGGTAACTACAGGCTAGTGGTTCCATCTAAAGATATATCTCCGTACATGCGAGAAGCCACTATAGCTATAGAGGACAAGGACTTTTACAAACACGGCGGCGTGAGCTTTAGTGGTATTGCCAGAGCAACGTACAATAACTTTTCTGGAGGTAGCACTCAGGGTGGATCTACTCTGACTCAGCAGCTAGTCAAACAGGTATTCTTTGCCGACGAAGCCCAGCAGCGCGGGATTGCCGGCATACCTAGAAAATTCAAAGAAGCGATCTTGGCTGTTGAAGTCGAGCGCATGTACAACAAAGACCAGATCATCAACCTGTACCTCAACGAGTCACCATATGGAGGTAGGCGTAACGGCGTAGAGTCTGCCTCGCAAACCTACTTTGCCAAATCTGCAAAGGATCTGACCCTAGCAGAGGCAGCCCTACTGGCATCTATACCGCAACAACCTGGACTTTATGATCCATACAATGTTGCTGGTCACGAGTATTTACTGAAACGACAGAAACTCGTTCTAGATAACATGGCTGAACAGGGCTATATAACAGAGAAACAAGCCAGCGATGCAAAGAAAGTGGCCGTACTAGATGAAATCAAACCAGAAACCGATCAGTATGCCAACTTGCGCGCACCACACTTTATACAGTACGTTCGCTCGCAACTAGAGAAAGAGTTGGGTAAAGCAACTGTTGGTAAAGGTGGCCTGACAGTTAAAACAACTCTTGACTACAGAGTCCAAGAAAAAGTAGAAAGCGCAATGGCGTCCTTGTTCAAGAGCTCCCTGCCTCGCTCAGCGAACTTTGATAATGGCTCCGTTGTAATAATCGATAACAAAACTGGACAAGTAATGGCCATGCAAGGTAGTCGCGACTATAACCATCCCGGCTACGGACAAGACAATGCCGCTATCTCGTATATTCAGCCCGGTTCGTCAATCAAGCCTTTCGTTTACTCTGCACTATTCAAGCAAAAACCAAATGGTCAGCAAAACTATGGAACGGGATCTATACTGAAAGACGAACCTATAGATCAGATCTACGGGGCAAAGCTAGAGAACTTTGACCACAAATATATGGGTAATATGACTATCAGAAGCGCCCTGGCACAATCACGTAACATCCCCGCAGTAAAAGCCATGTACATAACCGGACGGGATGAGACACTCAAGACTATTCGCGACATGGGAGACAAAAGCTACTGTATGGATGGTGTAGACAAGCAAGTGGGCTTGGCCTCAGCCATTGGTGGTTGTGGTTTGAAACAAATTGAACATGCTGATACCTTTGCAACTTTGGCGCGTGGCGGCGTTTATATACCACCAGCTACTGTGCTAGAAGTTAAAAACGCTCAGGGCGATGTAGTCAAAAAATGGAAAGAAAACAGCAAGCGCGTAATCGACGCTCAGGTACCGTTCCTGCTACAAAGTATCTTGAGCGATGACAATGCTAGGGCGCCTAGCTTTGGGCGCGGAGCAAGCGGTCTGAACGTGCCTGGCGTAAAAACCTTTACAAAGACCGGTACATCAAACCTCGGAACCAAGTCAAAGGACCTTTGGATGAACAGCGTCAGTCCAAAAGTCAGCATGAGCATTTGGGTTGGTAACCACGACACGCGTCCTATGAGTAACGCCCTATCCAGCATCGTAGGTCCGACTGTGAATAAAATCATGGGGCCTATACATACTGAGATATTCCAAAAAGAAGGCACCTGGAAGCCTGGTGATTGGTTCACTCAGCCAGCCGGAATACAAAATATCAAAGGCGAGTTCTACCCATCATGGTACAACCAAAAACAAGCATCGACCAGTTCACAGCTAGCCTTTGACAAGGTATCCAAGAAAAAGGCCACCAGCTGTACGCCAGAAGGTGCCAAGGTCAATATCAGCGTCACAACGGTCATGGACCCAGTGACAAAGAAAAACAACATCCTAGCCGATGGTGGCTACGACGCTAGTGCCGATGATGATGTGCACATCTGTGGCGATGTTGTACCGCTAGTAACTGCTACTGGTCAAGCAACTAACAAGATACACGTTGAAGTTACTCAAGGCAAAAACCCTATACAGTCCGTAACCATCAGCGTAGTTGGCGGACCAACTACTTCTGGTGCAGCACCTGGTGCATATGACTTAACCGTTGCTGCGCCTGGTACATACACAGTGAATGTAACAGCAACCGACAGTGCATTTTACACAAATACCAATCAATCGATCACCGTAACCGTACCTTAGTTTATAGACTACTGATTCGCTAGTTTGACTAGTGAATCTTCAGGAGTTTGTCTCTTGCGAGGCTGTCTTTGAGTTGGTTTTTTAGCCACAGACTTACTAGGCTTGTTGTTAGGTTTTTGCTGCTGAGGCTTGTCACTACGAAGCTTTTTAGCAAATAGCATTTTGCCAGCGGCGGTCTGCAAGGCGCGAGTAAACTCTACTTCGACAGATTGACCTATCTGGCTACCGGCGTTTTCAACTACTACCATTGTGCCGTCTTCTAGGTAGCCGACTGCCTGAGTTTTGTCCTGACCTTTGTTGACTAATGTAATATGTCGTTTTTCACCCGGCAGATAGCTCATACGTAGTGTCTGAGCCAGCTCATTGATATTGAGAACTCGTATACCTTCAGCTGCAGCAACTTTGTTCAGATTAAAATCTAATGTTAGCAGATCAGCACTTGATGTCTTGGCAAGCTGAACTAGGCGTTCGTCAACACCACCTTCACCAGGTAGACCATCATCGAGTATCTCGACGTCGCTACCAGGTAGATCTTGGAGCTGCTTAACAACGTCCAGCCCATGTCGGGCGCGTGAACGTTTTTCGCTATCAGCGTTGTCCGCTAGATATTGCATTTCGCGAAGCACCGAACTAGGTACAACTAGCGTTCCACCCAAAAAGCCGATCCGCGCAACATCCAATATGCGGCCGTCGATCAAGGCCGAGCTGTCTAATAGGACTGATTTTAATGAGGTGCTTTTGATCCTCGGAGAACGAGTTTGTTTTAGAGCTACGTATAGCGTCAAAAGCAACACCAATAGCAATATGATTGTTTGTAATATTTCCATATAATTTCCTTTTCTTTCTTTGATATAACTACTTGAGGTAGTCAACGAGAGCCGAGCGCAGGTCAGTTACTTGACGTGCAAACTTTGTGCCTTTTCGAAGCTTTGGCGTGATTGCCTGGGTAAAGCCAAGTTTTTTTGCCTCATCCAAACGCCTGTCGCTAGCGATAGCAGAACGAACTTCGCCGCCTAGCCCGACTTCGCCAAAAACTACTACCCCATCACCTATCTTGCGTGATGCCGCAGCAGAAGCGATCGCCATAGCAACTGCTAGATCTGCAGCTGGATCAGCTAGCTTCAGGCCGCCTACTACATTGATATAGATATCACTCTCGGATAATTTCAACTTGGTTCGCTTTTCTAAAACGGCGATCAAAAGATTGAGACGATTGATATCAAAACCACTAGCAGTACGTTTAGGATAGCCGAAATGAGTCGGATTTACAAGAGCCTGTATCTCAACTAGTAGAGGTCGATTGCCTTCTAGCGTGGCTAATATGACTGAACCGTCGGTGTTCTGACGCTCGGCTAGCAGTGCTGCTGATGGGTTTTCGACTTGCTTCAATCCTTCCTCGACCATTTCTAGCAAGGCAACTTCGTTAGTTGCACCGTAGCGGTTTTTTGCAGCACGTATAATTTTGAATCCGCCGTAACGGTCGCCTTCAAAATTTAGAACTACGTCAACTAGATGCTCTAGGACTTTTGGCCCTGCTATTGAGCCTTCCTTGGTGACGTGGCCAACCAACACAACAGACGTATTGGCTGATTTCGCAGCACGAATAATAACGTTTGATGAGTTCGTGATTTGGCTGACAGTTCCCGGTGCGCTAGTAATTTCATCCAGCGCAAGTGTCTGAATAGAATCTACAATAACCAGATCATACTGGCTCTCGGCGATAGTCGCCGCAATGTCATCAGCACTGGTGCTGCTAGCAAGGCTCAGGGCTTCTTGTCTATGTGCACCCAATCGCTCGGCCCTCAGTTTAATCTGGCCGGCTGATTCCTCTCCGCTGATATATAGAACTGTTTTTTTGTTGGCAACATTGGCGGCAACCTGCAATAGTAGTGTGCTTTTACCGATACCCGGCTGACCGGCCATCAACATAACGCCGCCAGGCATGAGGCCGCCTCCCAAAACAGTGTCTAGTTCGCCAAAGCCAGTCTTTAGCCTGTCTTTTACGTTGTCTAACTCTACCTGTGACAATTTCTTTGGTTTTAGTATTTTGCCTCGGCTTTTTGCTACGGCTGATTTGCCAGATGATACCGGAGTTGACTCCAGCAACGAGTTCCATGCACCGCAGTTTTCACATTTGCCTACCCATTTGCTGTACGTTGCTCCACATTGTTGACAGGTATATATAGTTGTTGATTTTGCCATTGGTATAAGTTTAACAGATACCTACAAGCTTGGCACGCTGGTGCTGTCGACTTTTGAGTTCAATTCCTTGACTTGTATATTAAGGTCATTTAGCTTGGCACGCATACTTTCATATTGACTGATCTTGGTGTTTATTAAATCTTTTTTAGCGTTCAAAGCATCGCGCTTTGCCAAAAGCTCAGCTCGTGCGGCATTAAACTCTGACTGTGATTCAAATTCACCTTCGGTGTTGGCGCGACTATTGAAGTTTTCGATATCATCGTTTAGCTTTGTGGTGTCAACATTGTACTGATCGGTTAGGCTGTTTATTTCTGCGGCCAGGGCATCTAGTTGGGCGACTAGCTGGTCTTGTTGGTCTTTTACATCGTTAAAAACTTTGTCGTATTGAGATGCAAAGGTAGTGATTATACTTCTGTTTATAAAGTACTGCTTGTAGTAATCTTCTAGCTCGGCAGGTAGATTGGCAGCCTCGGTGCCCAAGATAGAATGCAGTTCGTTGTTACGTTCGCCAGGCTCGGTTTTGTCATAGATCTTTAGTCGCACAGCCAAATCAGAATCAGCCTGCTGGACGCTAGGTAGTGCGTCCTCTATCATCTTGTTCACGTTCTTTTTCTCACTATACGAAAGCCTGTCGTATGCCCCATGAAGCATTTCGTGAGCTGCCGTAACCTGGCGGACACCTGAAAGCCTAGGGTCTGTTACGTTATAGACGTACATATGCTGAGGACCTATATAACAACCCAAGACCACCGTTTGCTCTTCCTTTTTTTCGCAGTGTTTATTAAAAGTGCTGCGGCTATTTAGCTCTGGCTGGGCTGCTAGAAACAAGAACTTACCCTTTGGTGTAAATTGTATTTGATCGGCAATCTGAGAGACTTCCTGGCTAGGCTTGTATACCTGCGAAACAACGACTTGGTCTATCAGGTATTGGTAATTAAATGCCAGTAAAACCAACCCAACGACAGCAATAATCATAGTGATGATTGATGAGTTAGAGCGCTTGGATTTAGATCGCACTCTATTCGGCCTTTACGCTGACCCTGAGGGCGCCTTCAGCAACTGTCGCCTGCAGGACATCACCTTTGCTAAAGTCGCCTGATAACATTCCGTCAGCCACCAAATGTTCTAGCTCGTCTTGTAGGACGCGCCGCAAGGGGCGTGCTCCGTTAAATTCATCATAGCCTTTATCAATCATCCATTTTTTGGCCTGGGGGGTCACAACTATACTGAGGCCCTGGATGTTGAGACGGTCTTTGAGGTCTTTGACCTGAAGGTTAAATATCTTGCCTATTTCACTCCTAGTGAGAGCGTGGAACACTACAACACCGTCAAAGCGATTGATCAGCTCTGGCCGCATTTTTTTAGACAGAGCTTCTTTGGCAGCAGATTCATTCTTTTTATGCATATCCTCCAGTTTCTTACCGTCATTTGCCGATTTCACCCTAAAACCTAGACTGGCTTCTTTTTTCATAGCTTCTGCGCCGAGATTACTAGTCAGGATAACAATGGTATTAGAAAAGTCGACGCTACGGCCCTTGGCATCGGTCAAACGCCCATCTTCTAGAAGCTGTAGTAGTAGCTGGAAAACATCTGGATGGGCTTTTTCGATCTCGTCTAGCAGAACAACGCTGTATGGTTGTCGGCGAATCTTGTCTGTTAATTGACCACCATCGTCATAGCCAACGTACCCAGCTGGTGCGCCAACTAGACGACTAGCGCTGTGACGCTCGCCGAACTCACTCATGTCAATTTTTATCAGAGCGTCCTCGCTGCCGAAAACTTCACGTGCTAGTACGCGAGCTAGCTCTGTTTTACCAACGCCAGTTGGGCCCATGAATATGAATGAGCCAATAGGACGTTTTTTGCTGGCGATGCCCGAGCGGCTGCGACGAATACTTTTAGCAACTTTAGCAATTGCTTCTTTTTGACCAATAATAGATTTGCCTAGATGGCCCTCAAGGTTACGCAGTAGTGCCGCCTCTTTGGAAACAACCCGGTTGACTGGAATACCCGTCATAGTCGCAATAGCTGCCGCTACATCATCGGTTGTTAGCGGAATCGCATCTCGCTTTTCGTCGATATGTAGTTTGCTAAGTTTTTCGTTTAGTTGAGAGATTCGGGTTTTGCACATGGCAGCGCGCTCGTAGTTCTCGTTGGTTACGGCTTCTTCCATTTTGTCGTTTAGTAGATTAATCTGGCGCTGTATGTTGCGAGCCTCTGGCAATAATACGCCGTTTTTAACACGTACTTTGCTAGCAGCTTCATCGATAACGTCTATCGCCTTGTCGGGCATAAAGCGCTCGCTAACATAGCGATCAGCTAAATTCACAGTGTCTTCAATGATCTCGTCACTCAGCTTCACTCCGTGATAGCCCTCGTAGTGATGGCGCAAACCTTTGAGTATGGCTACGACATCTTTTAACTTCGGCTCTGGGGTCATTATTGACTGTAATCGACGCTCAAGCGCGGCGTCTTTCTCGATATGCTTTCGGTATTCATCGATAGTTGTTGCGCCGATCAAACGTATTTGCCCTCGGGCTAGGGCAGGCTTCAGTATATTCGCAGCGTCCATAGAGCCCTCTGCAGCCCCGGCACCGACTATCAAGTGCAGCTCGTCAACAAAAAGGATGATATTTGTGTCATCAATAATTTCATTCATTACTTTCTTCAGACGCTCTTCGAACTCTCCGCGATATTTTGTACCGGCAATCATACCGGGTAAATCTAGCTGGATGATTCGTTTGTCTAACAGGTGCTCAGGAGCTTTTTCGTTAGCTATGCGCTGAGCTAGACCTTCGACAATCGCGGTTTTGCCAACACCCGGGTCGCCGATCAGAACAGGATTGTTCTTTGTGCGACGACTCAAAATCGTTATCATACGATTTATCTGTTCATCGCGACCTATGACAGGGTCTAGCTCGTCCTTGTGCGCCTGGGCGGTTAGGTCGATGCCAAATGTGTCGAGCATGCCTTTTTTTGACCGGCGCTTTAAGCCAGTTTTTGCGCCTGTATTACCTAAATGAAAAGCTTCCTTTTGATCGCGTAGGTAATCGTCTATTTCGTTGGACACTTCCTGCATATCGATGTTCATATCACGTAGCAAAACGCTAGCTCGAGCATTTTTTTGCGACAATATGCTAAACAGGATATGCTCGGTACCGCAGTAATCTTGATGGAACTCTTGGGCAGTGTCCCAGCTCATCTTTAGAGTAAGTTTGGCAGTTTCACTAAGTCCTGTTGCACCAGCGCTTATAACAAGTGAGCGCGGAGTTAGGTTTAGAGCTGTGTGAGCACGTTCTAGCGTAACGCCGTTGTCAAACAATATCCTGCCTCCGACCGAGTCCGGCTGAGACAAAAGCCCGAGTAATAGATGCTCGGTACCGATGTATGAGCTCCCAAGACTGCGTGCGATTACCTCAGCCTGCTGCAAACTACCGCGCGCATTGTCAGTTAGATACTGAGCGAAATCTTGAAAGTTTTCTGGCATACTTATATTCTACCTCCAAATATGTCTATATGTATACCTAAAATTATACGCATATTAGCACTCGTGTCAAGCGAGTGCTAACTATCGGTATTGCTGCTACTCTGTGGCTTCTTCGACGGCGTTTAGTAGAGAATCTTCGATGTTCTTGCGTGGTTTTTCAGCAGGTTTGGTTGCTGTTTCGATATCTAGCTCGTAGCCAGTTAGCTGAGACGCCAAGCGCACGTTTTGACCGCCACGGCCGATTGCAATTGATTGCTGATCCTCGTTTACAAACACTTTGGCACGCTTGTCCCCTTCTTTATCGCTGACAATTTCGATCTTTTGGACTTCGGCAGGAGATAGGGCGGCTTTGATAAATGTTTCTGTGTCATCACTATATGAAATGATGTCGATCTTTTCTTGGTCACCGACTTCGTTCATAACAGCCTGTATACGCGTACCGTGGCTACCAACAAAGGTACCGACTGGGTCTACACCTGGGACGTTTGATACAACAGCGATTTTAGATCGTCGTCCTGCTTCGCGAGCAATAGTCTTGATCTCAACAGCACCACTCTCAATTTCTGGAACTTCACTAGCAAAAAGTAGCTTGATAAAGCCAGTGCTAGCGCGAGACAAAATCAATTGCGGGCCACGGTTACCTCGTTCGATTTCTTTTAGTAGTACTTTTACACGTGAACCTGCAGAGTAATATTCACCCTGGATTTGTTCGCTAGCTGGAATAATGCCAGTTGCGTTACCTAGGTCGATACGCACGACACGTGGTTCAACACGCTGCACTGTACCGTTTAGTATTTCCCCTACTTTGTCCTCAAAAGCAGCACTAACGACTTCTCGTTCGGCTTCACGCAATCGTTGCAGGACAACTTGTTTTGCAGTTTGCGCAGCAACGCGACCAAAAGTTGTGGCCTTTGCAGTTTTTTCCTCTATAAAGTCACCTACCTTGGCGTCTTTTTTCACTTTCTGAGCGTCCTCTAAGCTGATTTGGTTGATGTCGTTTTCGACTTCCTCGGCAACTTCGCGGCCAACAGAGATTGTTGCTTCTCCACTGTTAGTGTTCAGAACTGCTTTTACTAACTGATCACGCTCGCCATTGTCACGACGCCACGCGGCCGCTATAGCTTGTTCGATTACTTCTACTACTGTTTCTTCGGGTAAGTTTTTTTCTTCGGCGATTGTTCGTACAGCTTGAGTAAGCTGCTTTAGATCTAATCCATCCATAATGTTTTCTCCTTTGATTAAAAAACCCGGGCCTTGATGGTCCGGTTAACTGTTTGCAATTATATAGCAAGGCTATATTTTACGCAAGCGCTACCAGATCTTGGCACGTTTTACCGGCGGGCGGTACAGCTTGTCACCTTCTTTGACATCAAATGCTTTGTAGAAATCATTTATATGCTGGAAGATGGCGTTGATTCTAAACTCTGATGGCGGGTGCGGGTCGGTCAGTGCAAATTCACGTGCTTTCTGATCACGTATACTCACCGCTTCGGTGAAAGCATAGTTTGTGAAGAAATCATGTACATGGCTTGGCAAAGCTTTTCTTTTCGCTCACCGTCTGCCAGCTGCGAACATTGCCGTCAGCATCGAATTGTGAGCCTTGGTCGTCAAAAGCATGGGTAAGCTCATGCCCAATCACCATACCGATTCCCCCAAAGTTCTGAGCCATACTGTACTCGCGGTCAAAAAATGGCGCCTGGAGTATACCCGCCGGAAAACATATGACCAAACGGCTTGGATCGTGATATGCATTCACCGTTTGCGGGCTCATGTACCATTGATCACGAGAGTTTGGCTGCCCCAGGCGTGATAATTCAAAATCATGATTAAACATCTCTGCCTCTAGCAAGTTCTCTACAAATGAATCTCTGGCGACCCTTAGTGACGTGAAATCCCTCCATTTATCGGGGTAGCCTATTAAAACTTTCATGTTTCGAAGCTTTTTGATGGCATAGGCCTTTGTTGCGTCACCCATCCAGTCCAGGTCCTCGATACGCCCGGCGAAGGTGTTCGATATCTCATCGACCATCTGTAGAACTGCCTTTTTCGATGCCTCTGGAAAATGCTCGCCTACATATAGCTGACCAACGTTCTCGCCCATTGCATGATCCATACAATAAACTACTTTTTTCCAATGAGGCTGGTCCTTTTTTGTGCCGTTAATTACTTTTCCAAAAAATTCAAAATAGATTTTTGCTGTCTTTTTAGAAATAACCGGAAGATACTGTCTGAGCAGCTGCCACTTTAGATAAATATGCCAATCCTCCACAGGAAGATCGACAAAACTTTTGTTGATAAATTCCATAAATTCTGGCTGATCATGGCTGATATTTTTTGTGTACGACAAGTTTGCACCGTTCGCGTACTCTTGCCAATCAATATTTGCGTAAGTATTTTGTAAATCTTCAAAAGATATAGGGTGGTAATTAGCCTCAACGTCCCTCAACTGCGAGTTTGTGCGTTGAATTTTTGCTATCTTATGTTCAAATGAAAATATCGTATCAACAAATTTTTCTTTTGACGCTGCAATATCACTATATAAATCATAGGCGTTCCCTAGGAAATCTTTGTATTTATCACGAGCCTTTACCATCTCTTTGTCGCTAGACAGATAGTAGTCACGATCAGGCAAGGATAGCCCGCCTTGATATAGGTGTGCTACGTACTTTGTGGCATCATTTTCGTCAGTACCTACGTAAAGAGCCCAGGGTACATTAGCCCCTCTTCTGTGCAGCTGGCCTATTACATTTGACAAGCTTGATGGTCCATCTGTAGCCGTTATCGTGCTCATGATTTCTCCTAGGACAGACCAGTGGCGCTCTTCAAACTTGTCGAAATTTATACCTGTGTAATAAAAATCGCGTGCTTGCTTTTCTATACTATTAATATCTTTCTTGGACTGAAGACCTTCGTAAATATTTCGCATATTCTCCAGCGCTTCTTCCCTCAGGACATGAAATGTGCCCCACCTAGACTCAGTGTCGGGCATGGGATTATCATTTAGCCAGTTGCTGTTGGCATAAGTAAAGAAATCATCCTGGGGACGCACAGATTCATCTAGATGTTGCTCCATCTTCATTGTCATTATTAATGAGTATACTGGAACTAGGTAACAATAGACAAAACTTGTTGTAAGCACCGTATATTTGTTATCATATTGGTAGCAGTGTTTGTACTTTTAGCTCAGGCTAGATTTTTACAAACAAGCTTTAATAATTCTTTACCGACGTGCCTTGATTGGCTCAGCGTCACCACTAGTAAAAAACCTTAGACGAATAAAGGATTATTAAAGTGTCTCTAACAATAAACGAACGAATAACGGTAGTGGCGGTGTTTGGCGATAAAGATTCGCCGCTAACACCCGTGCACATGCGCTGGGGTAAAAAACAATACAAGCTGGGCAAGGTGGACTTTTATCACACCACCCGTGATGGCAATCATACGGTGCATCATTTTTCGCTGACAGATGATGCGCAGTCTATGTATATGAAACTAGCTTTTCATAGCGGCAGCTTGGTCTGGACCCTGCAAGAAACCGAGGCCTGCCAATGAAACACACCACAGGCAAGATGGACCTAGGTATCAACCAAATAGAGCCAAAGATCATGCATATTGACCTAAATTCGTGCTTTGCCACGATCGAGCAACAGGCCAAGCGACACTGGCGCGGTAAACCAGTCGGCGTTGTGGCCTATGACAGCCCCGGCGGCATCATACTAGCTGCTAGCTACGAAGCCAAAAGATTGGGCATAAAATTAGGGACCCGAGTGTGGGAAGCGCAAAAGATCAGCCCTGGTATACACATATGCCGGGTAGACCCGCCAAAATACCGCGAAGCACACAGATTATTCCGTGAAGTACTAGAAAACTACACCAGTGACGTCAAAGCCCGCAGTATCGACGAATTTGTGCTGGATTTATCTGATAGCAGAGCCATAAAAGACGGCAAAACTATGCAGCAAATCGGGCATGAGATCAAGCAGGAGGTTTACAGACACGTTGGCGAAGCAGTTAGCTGCAACGTTGGTATAGGCCCAAATAGATTTTTGGCCAAGCTGGCCTCTGGTCTGAATAAGCCAAACGGACTAGACGCTATTGATAGTAATAATATGGATGAAATATATGGCGGTCTAGAACTGCAAGACCTACCCGGCATCAACCGACGCTATGACATGCGCCTGCGCCTGGGTGGAATCAACAGCGTATCTGATTTTCTGGCAGCAGACGCCCAGACTCTGCGAGGCATATTTGGTGGCATAGTTGGGTATTATTGGTGGCTGAGGCTACGCGGCTGGGAGATTGACGATCGCGACTGGAAGAGTGGCCAGCAAATCGGCCACCAGTATGCAATGAGAGAAAAACTGCCCTACGATCAGCTAGATCCCATCATCTTTAAACTTGCGCAAAAGATTGCCCGCAGACTGAGCAACAAAGACCAGAAAGCAACCGGTATACGAGTCGGGCTGCGCTATGTCCGCTCGCCTTACTGGCACAAGTCGAAACGCTTAACCCACCATTTGATCACAACCCAGGATATATTTCGAGCAGCTCGTGAGCTGATTGACATAGACGCACCAAAGGGCGCTGGTCTAGTTAGTCTGCTATCCGTAACGGCCTTTGATTTTGAGCCCCTTGACCCCGAGCAGCTGGCCTTTAACATGACGGGTCGACCTATTGCGAACCGTGGCGCAATTGCAAAGGCTATGAGTAGCGTCAATGATCGTTACGGAGATTTCGCCCTGATACCAGCGACTATGATAGGTACTGATGAAATCGCGGGTGATTCGATAGCGTTTGGCAATTTAACCTAGGTTCTCTAAAAACTCGTCTACCGCCGGTGGTTGACCTCCCATAGATATAGCGCCGAGACGAATGTCGCCTGTATGTCCATGCCAATGCTGCCAAACTCTGCTGGCAAACTTCATTTGTCGAAGCTTTTTTGACGTAATCGCCTCTAGACCACTGCCCTGCGCACTCTTTTTGCGATATTTTACTTCTATCAGGCTGATCGCGTCCCCCTTTTGAGCTACAATATCGACTTCACATAGCTTTGTGCGCCAGTTTTTATCAATGATGTTAAAGCCCAGGCTTTCTAGATAATTTGCGGCTGCATCTTCAGCGATACGACCGGTCGTAGACTTGATCTTGTCAGTTTTTTTAACAGAGGAAACCTCTAGGCCTAGGGCTTTTTTAACGGGCGTAAAGCTGAGCCTATGTATTTCGCTGGGACCATTTTTGGCTAAACTAGTACTGTGCAATGCAGTTCCGTAGCCAACATGCTTGTCAAAGCCGTATTGTGGGTAGTCTTTGTTTGCGACTTCGCTCATATAGTAATCCCTGGCGACCTTGGCGATTATACTGGCTGCTGAAACACTTGGGACTAGTAGGTCCGCTTGCTTCATAGTGGTCACCCGGGGATCATCTATCAACCTGATAGTGCCGTCTATTATTATCTCGTCATATTCAACGTCTATATCTTTGAGCGCCATACGTGATGCCATCTTTAAGGCTTCGGACAGGCCAATACGGTCGATCGTTTCCGCTGATACCCAACCCAGACCTATAGCGACAGCCTTTTCTTTAATTTCTTTTGCCAATACAACACGTTTTTTGGCTGTGAGCTTTTTGCTATCAGTTAGCCCCTCGATCTGCACGCCACCCAACACGACTACGCCAACAACCAAGGGACCAGCCCACGCCCCTCTGCCTACTTCATCTACCCCTACAATCATACGTCTACTATAGACTATTTTTTTTATCTGTATTATGATGACAGGGATTTCGATGGCGTTAAAGCCTACGCGATCGGACCTTTTAGACAAGGAGAACCCCTAACTGCGCCGCGTCCAGTTTGAAAATGTTCGGAGTGCCGGCAGCAGGCGCACACCGGGGGACACTCCGACAACTCGTGGTGGACGACGGATGCTATTCACTGGCCCTTCCGTTGCCCGCCACGCAGTCTTATCCCATGATGCGCATTTGATGTCGAGTGGAGCTCCAAACTACCCCACTCGACCGTGCATTTGCGGCGTCCTGGAGCGGGTAGGTGCGGCCATTTCTAGCCGCACCTACCCGAACCTGGCGTTCTCCTTGTCTTAATTTTTTTTGAAACTATCCTTAAAACTACCTATATGGTAGTTTTTTTGTAAAAAACACAAAAAAAGGGGTTTACATACAAAAACATAAGGAGTATCGTAAAAGTAGGTAGAAGAACCCGCTACGCGAAGAGTTCTCCCGCAGCTCCAATACAAACAAAGACGAGAAAAAAGCTTTCAACAAAAACTTGTAGGGCCGTTCATTGGAAATGTAGATCATCGCACGCTAGCGCATAGAATGTGCTTGTGGCAGAAGAGCTACAATATTTCCGAGTGATTGAAAGGTCACGCCAGACCCAGCGCAAGGAATTGCACTGGTGTAAATCACCATGATAGCGCCAGAGGAGGCCTCCTAATCTACTGGAAGCCCGCAAAGTGCTATCGCCTCTCTAAGCAAGTTCCCGACGGGTGGCGCTCATCACGAGCGTCACCCGTCACGAGGCTTTTTCTCGTCTTTTTTCATGCTTTGAAATAATTTGACAAAAGTGTTGACAAGTTTTTTAGTATTGTGATATTATAGTTTATGAAATCGGGCATCCAGCCTGATCAACCAAAAGGCAAGTGATCGGATGACACAGAACGTTCTGACCCCTCGCGCCGCGGCACGCGGTAGCACCTCAGAGACGCTGATGAGCACCACCTCGAACGCCGCGGACCGCGGCGCCCACGCGATCACCTCGGACGCCGCAGAGGCCTCCTCGGGCTGACGCCGGCGCGCACAACTTCGTAGATCCTGACTCGGGAGGGTCAACAGTCATACCAGACAGTTGGATCACGAAGGCAGACCTACCCGGGCAGCACCATTCATTTGGTGCTGCCCGGGGGGTCCATTTTTTTACAAGCA
>JACPYF010000016.1 GCA_016196195.1 Candidatus Saccharimonadota bacterium
CAGACTTGACTATTGCTTGGGTTACAAAGCCACCACAATCTATGCCTTTGTGATCTATCCCGCCCACATAGTCGTCTTTTGAGCTTGCACTTCTAACAACTTTTTCCCATTCTGGCCTCATCTTTATGTAGCTGGCCGCGTGGTAGCTTGGCCACGCAAACGCCTTGATAGTCGTAGCCAAGTCGCCGTACGAACCGCTATCGCAACCACCCGATCCGCCACCCGAACCTCCGCCTGGTTCAATTGAAGACTCTATACCGGCAGCAATCCCATCGGCATATTTTTCACCGCTAAAGCCCGATTGGCCTGTCTCGTTGTATACCCAAGGCACTTTTGAAAGCAGTTGTACGATAGAGAGATTCCCCGGAGATAAGCCCGGTCTACCATTAAAATCCAAGTCATGTAACTGTACACCTGGTTCATTTTTCTTGCGCTCACTAACAAATTTTTTGCTGTAGGACAGGCTTTTTTGAGCAATGTCGGCGTCATCAAACTTAGTTTTCTTGCCGGAATCATTAGTCCTGTAGCCACCAACTTTTTGCGGAGTAACCCAAGCCGTACTGCTAGACCCGAAACTTCCGCCGGTGTTGTGTATGCTGACTGCAATTTTTGCGTTCTTGTCGTTTGCAAATTTTGCTCTGTCAGATAGGCTTATGTATGAATTTTCTGACTCTTTTGTAACCGCAACCGAATAGCCATCATCCTCTAGGGTTTTCTTAACTTTTTGAGAAACATCCCAAACCTGCTGCCTTTCTCCATTATTGCTACTATCGCCAACTAGCAGGCCTGTAGTGGTGTCTTTTTCTGCGCCCTGCTTGTCTACGCCAGAGTGGCCGGGATCTAGCACGACATCGACGCTACCGGAGCTACTCTCTGAGCAAGAACAGGTCTGCGAGGCCGATGAATCCGATGACGACGTTGCTACCGGAGCACTGTCTTTGTGCTTTCTGTATATGGATTTGGCGTATGCAATACGCTGAGCTAGCATTGGTGTGCCGGCGCGTTCAAACTTATCTTCCCACTCCGTAGCTGCGTCTTTAGGGTTGTCCGTGGCCTTTACCGCGGTTAGGGCTGCTTTTTCAGAGCCTTGCAGCTCAGACCATAGGTAATCAAGTTGCAGGTCTAGGTCTGTTGGTTTCTTGCCCTTTTCACGAGCCATTGCGATAGCTGCGTCTCTGCGCCCACCTATCCACTGAGCAATACCTAGTCCGCCTGAATTATCTTCGGTTTTAAAGCTATTTTCTTGCTGGAAATTACCCATAATACCGGCGGCTTGTTCCTGAGTGAAGCCTTTACTGATTAGCCAATTCCATATTTTGTCTTCATTGTTAGAGCCGGCCAGAGAGTTAGATGGTGTTTGATCGCCCGTAGGGCAACAAGAGGCTACGGCGCCACTGTCAGAGTCAGCAGCGCTAGTACTGACACCAGTCGGCCCCGGTTCGGCGTTTTGATCAGGCGCCCATGAATATAGTAGCTTGTCGCCTTTGCCATTTTCGGTTTGTTTTGCGCCAAGTGCGCTGATAGCCTTTGGCGGAAAACCGGATACACGCCCGGTGTAGTTTGCTGGAGTTGTGCTTTGTGGGGTGCTGTAGCCATTTGCGCTCTGTGACCCCTTTGCGCCAGCCCACGGAGCAGGTCCCGCCTCCATTGCTACCGCAATAATACTTTTGTTGGTGCGTGGGTTTGTAACCAAGACTTTTCGCGGCTTGCTGTTATACCAATTAAACTCATTGTTATCGACAGAGCTAGAAGTACCGTCCCATGCCCATTTCACATATCCCCAGCGCATAGTTATATAGTAGTCTCGATACTTTGCACCCATTTTGGCGAATTTGCCAAAGGTCATACTTTCACCAGTAGTCGTTAGATTGCCGGCGCTATTTACAGGATCTTCGTTACCAGTTCCGCCAGACGCTGCTGGTAGGGTGTGTCCGTCAAAGTCTGTTCCTGATCCACCAGTTGGCGCGGTATCAGTTTGAGACTGAACACTCGGGTCGCAAGCCGTTGGGTCATAATATTGGATATCTGAGTCAGAGTAAAAATCCGATACAGCCCGTATGGTCGGAGCGTCGAGGAATACCAGTACAACAGCGATTAGACAGCACATTAGCCTAACTGCCAGTTTTGTTTTGTTTATGTCTTTTACATGTATCATGCTGGAGTACCGTTAGCCGTGTATTTTATTTGTATATGCAAATGGTTGCAGGTGTCATCAAACTCTTTAATACCGCTAGGCAGCCGGACCTTTTTGCCTGAACAGTTTGATTGACCAAAGCCACTACCCGCAGGCAGTAATGGTGCGAGCTTGTTAATGATTTTTACCGAATCTGGGTCACGACCAGTCAGGGCCGTACTACCTACCGCCTGAATGTCAACCGCATGTCCACCACCGTCGGCGTAATGATAGCTGGCAGTTCCAGAGGCTGTAAGCACGCCAGTACATTTACGATTGAGAGAGCTGATACTGACTTTCATGCCGTCTTGCGCTAACAGCAGCAGCGAAGATAGTATCGATGCATCAACGTTACACCCACCTTTTCCATCGGCTACATCCTGTATTTGTGCAATATACTGCGAGCTACCCGTTATGTTGCCGGTCTCTAGCAGCTGCTTTGCTAGCTCCTGCGCCGTTCCTGACGGCAACTCACCCGTTGAAGCTTCAACTTCGCCCGTATTTTGGACTTCTGGTGCGCAACCTGGACCTTCGCCGTCATTCATATCGTTTTCGACACTAGAATCTACGCAGTAGAGGCGCATTGCTGTATATTTCAAATCTTCAGGATCAGGAGTACTAGCTCCGGCAGCATTCGCTGTTGCGAATAGGCTGTCGGTTAGTGAGTTTCCTTCTGTCGAAGCATTGGCTACTTTAACGCCTTTTGTACAGTTTTCACTGTCTCCTATCGGAGAGTTCGTCTGCATACAGTCTTTGATAAATGATTCGAATTCATCAACCGGTTCACCCGAGTCGTCGATCCAGTTATTTGCATATAAGTATTCGGCAACTGCTTCGGGATCATACGCACTACCATCTATGATGGCCGAGTCAAAGCCGTATTGCGGGTTGCAGAATGGATCGCCAGCAACGTCGGCCTCTTTTAGTTTGCTGTCTATACAATATTCGTATTGGGCTGCTGGATCAACATCGGCATATGCACTATTCGCCGATCCATTGATACCGGCAAATGCAAGTTTAGTGAGGCCGCTAGGGATTGAGCTAATTGAACTGAAGCTCGAGAGCGCAGGTGTCAGGCTGACGGCGAATTTGTTTGCAAATGAATATTGATTGCTGGCATCGAACTGGTTTATGCCTTCTTGCTGGGCTATCTTTAGCTGGCTCTGGTACGCAAATTTGTCTTGGGATGCTGCTTCGGATGCGTTTATGGGCTGAAGTCCCTGACCCTTGCTGAGTTGAGAGTTGGTAACACCAAATCCCGAAACTGTAGCATTACCTACGTCACGACCCTGCTCATCGCCAGTTACAACCATTCCGGTCGTGGCAGAGGCGATGCTGGAGATTAGGGGTGGTATGCCGATTCTGAATAATGCCTCCATTGCTGCACCCTCGGCAACACCGACGCCCAATTGCCTAAAGTATCGTTTAAGAATATCTTTTCTAGTTTCCTTTTCAACCAGGCTTTCGACGTTCTTTTTGACAACCTTTTCTACGGCTAACTTTGCTGCCGTAGCTCCGCCGGTCTTTGCTGCCTGAACGGCAGCTGTGCCTGTACCTGCCGTGAAGAAGCCGGCGATTACGCCACCTACGGTTACGCCGAGCCCTATGACAGTTGCTGTCGTACTAAAGGCTATCGGGCAAAGTGTTGGCAGGGGTTTTGTATCGACAGCCATACCAACTGCGCTGCCCATAATGCCCGGAGGAGGTCCGCCATTTTGATATTTACCAACGTTTTCGTTGCCGGCCCTGCGAAGGGATCTGGTGGAAGCCCAGTTATACCCAAAAGAGTCAAAGCCCGAGAAGCCCTCGGAGTCTTTCGAGCCAAAAGTGGTCATCAGATCATTGATTTGCTGCGAGGTATCGCCATCGGCATCGCCGGCTTTTATGCGATCAGCCAGTGTTACGAACATCATAGAATAACGCATCAGCTGTATGGCCTGTAGTACAGAGCGTGATTCTTGGACAGCGCCAACTAACATACGCATCATGCAGATATTTTGTATCGCAGAGAACGGATTACAGGCTCCTATAGTACAGGCGACGCCGCTGCCTTTGTTGATGATTTTGTTTACAGAGCTTTTGTATTTGTTGTTATATTCGGTACTGCCCACCTCGGGATCTGCTGCACTTTTTGTGGGGTCTTTTTTGATCTCTTGTAGCTGATCTGACTCATTTTGTATAGCGTCCCTAACATCGTCGTTGATAGAGGTGCTGGTGCTATCTGCATTTTCTCTCTCGGCTCGCTGAGAGTCAGTTTCGTTCTCGCTAGCGTCGGTGCTAACAGTATGAGCATCAACCTCACCTTCGGCTTCCGATAGATGACGCACGACTTCACGCACCCTCTCCTTGCTCTCCTCTTCGGTCGGGGTTGCTCTCTTGCCGACAAATGTTTTTGTTCTGGCCATCAGAGCCTTTCCCACTCTGCCGCTGGTATACTCTACTTTTCCTCTGTATAGATTGTTGGTTGCTTTTCTGATGGCAGGGTTTTTTATCATTTCTTTGCGTAGGTCTGCCGAAGAGATCTCTTTGTATTTTTTTGGTAGGTCTTTGCTTCCACTGCCATCTGGCAGGTCAGCCATATCAAAAGTTACCATTTTTTTACATTTTTTCAGTGGATTTATGCCGGCTCCACAGGTTGGGTCGTCAATTAGCCTGACGCCGAGGTTTTCTTTGAAGGCTCTGCGGTTGAATTTATTAGCCTCTGTGTCTGTAAAGCCGCGATAACGACACTTTATCTTTATAGCTCCACAGCCTTTTGTCATGTCCTTGGAAAGCTTTTTTGATAGAACCCTGGCTTCTCTACGTTCCATTACATCGTTAGCACGCTGACTAATATTTTGTACCAAAGTTTCTTTTAGGCTAACTAGGCCTATAGTGTGGGAGATAAAAGAAAATACACCACCGGCTATGGCCACACAAACTGCCAATGTTACGAATATGCCCTTACCTTTTTTGAAAAACGCGTTGCCGTTTGGCTTGGGGCTTTCAGGGGCGGTATTGTTCCTCCACATAGGATCACCCTGCGCTTCTTGTTGCTTTATGTCGCTATCTTGCGCAGGTGCATCCTCTGCTGCTTTGTCGTCGCGGCCCGCTAGATCAGATTCAGCGCCTAGCCTGGCACGTTCTTCCATAGCCCTCTTTTCTTCAGGACTAAAGTTCTTCTCAATTATTTTGCCAAACTCTTCTTGCCCAGGATTGCTTGCTGGGTTGAACTCTTCTTGATCTGGTTTTTGTGTTGTGTTTGCCATGAGGCAGTAACCTCTACTTTATTTCACCTTCGCTTAAGTATCCTTTGCGTATATCAACTTCTTTGTTTTCGACTGCTTGGTTGGCAAGTTCGGCTGCTTTTTGCGCATCTAGTGCGGCCTGAGGGTTGGTTGTGACTAGTGTTTGTTCTGTTGGACTAGCTACTACCTGTATATGAACATGGTTTTGACCGGCAAAGAACAAGCCTTGTCCAACTGGGAAATTACTCAAACGCTTGCGCTCTTCCTCTGTCAGCTTGAAGACATCTGCCAAAACATCAACAGCACTAGAGCTTTGTTTTAGTAGCAGTTGCATACTGGCATTTGCGACAATTGCTCGTCCCATTTTGCTGGCCATGAAATCTTCTACATCCTGAGTTATGGTGGTTAGTCCTAGGTAATATTTTCGGGCACGCTTGGCAAGGCTAAAAATAAAGTTTGCAGAATCTTCGTATTTCATTAGCTGCCAAGCCTCATCGACGATTAGCATTCGCTTCTTTCGGTCGGTACGAGTCTTGTTCCAAATGTGGTTTAGGATTATGTACATTGCGGTTGGTCGCAGTTCGTCTTCTAGCGTTTGAATGTTAAAGACGACCATATTGTTGTTGATGTCGACGTTGCTTTGTTGGCTGAATATTCCAGCAAATGTTCCGGTGGTGTATTTGCGCAGACGTTGCGCTAGCTCTGGCCCTGAGCCTCCCATGTGTAGCAGGGTGTCATATAGGTCATTGATAGTTGGTGGTGTTGATTGATGAGTTAATGGGTCGCTGGTTATTCCGACACGAGCGTATGTGTCGATCAATGCCTGGTCGAGGTCTGCTTCTTGGTTTGGAGTTAGTGGTACGGCTTGGTTACTGATCATTAGTTTGATTAGTCCGTGCAGCGTTATCAAATTTGCTCGCAGCGAGTCAGCGGCGTCTTCTTCATCTATCACGCGCGGCAGATCAAAAGGGTTGATGCGGATGTCAGAGTTCAGGCTCATCTGTACGTAGCTTCCGCCAACTGCTTCGGATAATTTCTGGTATTCGTTTTCGGGGTCGATGATGATGACTTCTGTACCAGTCATCATAGAGCGAATAGCCTCTAGCTTAACAGCGAAAGATTTACCGGCACCAGACTTTGCAAATACAACCATGTTGGCGTTCTCCAACGAGAACCTATCAAAAATAACTAGGCCATTGTTGTGCATGTTGATGCCGTACAGTACGCCTTTTTCCTGTGTTAGGTCGGCTGATGTGAACGGAAAGCTGGTGGAAATAGCACCAGTGTTCATGTTGTGACGTATTTGCAATTGATCCGCTAGTTGTGGCGAGGTGCTTTGTACTCCCTGCTCTTGCTGGCTAGAGGCAACTTTACTAAAGACTAGTTGCTGGCCAAGCGTGCTCTCGATCTTGTGTTGCATAAAGTCCATTTCATCCAGGCTGTCGGCGTATAACGTGATGTACAGGCCATAGCGAAAGAAACGCTCGGCGCCGAGCTGCAACTGATCACGTAGCTCCTCGGCATCGCTAATCGCTGCTTCTAGGCTAGGGTCACGAACCTTCCCCTTTTCGCTATTTATACTTTGAGACGCTTCTAGCTGGGTTACTTTGCGACGCAAGTTTTTCATAACAACCTCGGACTCTACCGGATATATAAACATAGCAATATCTAGCACTTCGTCGGCGTTGATAATAGAGCTCAGCCAGCCAGTGTAGAGCTGCCTGGGATAGCCATAAACATACAATGTTCGGCCGTATTTGTTGCCCAAGCGAAAGTAAGAGCTATTGATTTCTAGGCTGCTAGGAGCAATCAAATCGCGCAGGGTTCGAACCCCTTTTAGGAATTCTTGCTCTATCTCGGCTTGCTCTTGGGCTCGCTGTTGAGCTGCAATATCGATTGCATCTTGTTTTTTGCCGCCAAAAATACCCATCAGACATCTTCTCCGGTTAATGTCGGCCGCTTGGCTTCACCCGCACCTTTTTGTATGTAGGTATTTGTGATGTTAGCAAAATCACCTAGCGGCTGTCGAACTGCTGTGTCGGGGTTATAAAAGTTGTAATACAGCTCACCCAACTCTTTGGTATTTAGTTGAACTGAGCGTACGCCCATCTGGAAGAGCCCGCTCAGAACGGTGTTTATGCGGTTTTGTAGTTCGTCTTTACCCTTTTCGTAGGCCTCTTGATTAATCTTTACATGAACCTGCTGTTGAGGTTTGAACAAATTGCTAAATAAGTTTTTACTAGAGGCCACGGCACTATCTAAATCACCAGATGGATAATATGGGACGACTACAAAAAAACTTTTGTCCATGATGTTGGCTTCTTGGGCGAGCTGATCGATGAAATCTATATAGTTATCCATCAAAACACCTAGTAGCATGTTGTCTTGGCCACGGCGCATTTTGTCCAGGCGGTCTAGGTACGGTGCAATATCAACACGCTGCGAACGAACCATGATTTGCATAGGAAATGTTAGTGAATTTAAGAAGCTCTGGTATGCGTATTCGATACCTTCGCGTTCGCGAGAACTCATTAGGTCAAAGTTGATTGATTTACAGGTAATAACCGCGCGAAAACTACCGTCGCCCATGATCACCATATTGTCGCGTAGTTCAGAGATTAGCAGTGCATTTTGCGAGCTGTTTGGGTTGCGCTTGGCTTGTTTGGCGGCTTCTGGTTGTTGATTTTTAGAGCCGGTTGGTTGAGGAGCCCCAGGTTGTGCTGGAGTAGGCTGCTGCGCGTCGTTATTTGTTTGTGGTTGCATCTACTGTTGTTTTCCTCTTGATAGTCTGGGGTGGAGGAAATAGTTTTAGTGCAACTTTATCTCCACCTCTTGGTCTTGTTGGTCGTTGATACGACTCGCCTGCTTGGCCAGCGTACTTACCTTCAAGCCTTCACTGTTATCTACGAGGTTTATTATATCAGGAGACGGGCCCTTGACGCTAGTGCTTTTAGCAGTTTGATTATCGTCATCGTCATCTGTTTTTGGCTTGGTAGCTTTCTTTGCTCCGGCTGGCTGGATGACCTTTTGGTGAATAGAGCTAGGATAAGGATCAAATTTTAGGCTTTTTAGGATCTCTTCGTCCGTTTTGAATTTAGCAGCAGGCTCAGCTTTTGGTGGCGCGGTCATTACCGGAGTGGGCTTTGGTGATTTAACGGCTTTTTGCATGCGATCCTTGACTGCCTTTTGGCTGATAGCTTTTTGGTCGTTTATTAGTTTGTCAAAAGAGGTTTCTTCTAATATGTCAGCTGCCTTGTCTGTCTCTGCCACAAAACCTTCGGCAAAGCTAGTGCTGCTGGTGCTATCAACATCGGGGTTGAACACACCACGAGCCGCCCAGCCACGAGTATCCATGATTTGCGACAAACGATCCAACCGCTCTAGGGCTTCATCTTGGCTGATGTCTTTTGTTCGTTTTTCTTCAACCAATTTTGGTGCGGTTACTTCAACTGTAGACAGCACGCCGTCAGGCATCCATAGGCGTTTTTTGGGCTTTAGGTTGTACTGCAAAATTGCAGCTAGGTATGTTTCGGTTGGCTGGTCTTTACGCAGAGGTAGCGCCAAGGCTGCAAAGAAAACTATGAAAGGTAAAGGAATCAAAATCAGGCCAACAAAGATCTGACTCAAAATATAGGCTACAAAACATGCAAAAGCCACAATAATCAGGTAAATAAACTGACGAAAACCAAAAGGTCCTATCAGCTTGTCTTCGGCTTCGACATCTTGGGGTACTTTGTATACAGCCATGCTTATGTTTATACTAGCATTTCCTGGGCAAAAGAAAAAACGGGGGTACGTCTCGGAGCCGAAGCTCATGAGACGTACCACACCGTTAGTTGGTAAGCCAAGCCCAGATGACATCACCGCGCCTTCTAATCAGCACAGAAATACCCCAGGCGCTCAGCGGTATTAGGACCGCCATGGTTCTGAAGAAGTTGTCGAAAAGGAGGTAGGACCAGAGGTCCTCCCACCAGGTGAACCAACTCATCAGCCATGCGAGAACAGCAGCGCTGAGCGCTATTGAACCGGCGATCCAGCTGGTTGCCCAGTTTCGCAATGCATAGCGGGTGGCATAAAAGCCAATTACCGCTAGCGCGATGGGAACGACGAGGTTTATGAAACCCCAATCTACCATCAGTTATCCCTTCTAATCGAATGTACAAAACCGAAGCTTACAGATACTATTATACACCAAAGTATTGATTATGTCAACATATGACTAGTGTGGCACCCAAAGTCCGCCTGGGGTTTGGTCAAAACCAGGTGGAGGGGGTTGATTTGGGGGATTGCCACCACCGCCTGGATTTGGAGGCGGAGGATTATTCGGAGGGTTGTTGGGAGGGTTACCACCGCCCTGGTTCGGGGGAGGCGGCGGGTTGAAGCCCGGGCCTGCGCGCTGGACTAAGCGTGCATATGTATCATCATTAAGCTTGTTTGCCATAGGGCTGGCAAGTGTTCGTTGCGCCATTTCTGGAGTAATGTTGCCTTGCTCGGCTTCATACCTATCCATAGAGGCAAGGCTTTGAGTCGCCATTTGCTCAGGAGTCATACCGGCACCGAACTCTCCACTTTGGCCAGTTGCAAAATTCCATCCAGCAGTGTCTCGTGCACTTTCAGCAATATCCCCGTAATCTTGGCTAGCTCCACCCCTAAGCGCGCGCTGCATTTCCTCGTTACCTACAGCACCTATTTGCTCGTAGGCCTCACGTAGAGGAGGGGCTCCTCTACCCTTTTGAGATGCGAGGGCTTTCTGTAAGGCCCTCGCTCTAGAGGCGTCACCACTAGGGCTAGTTGCCTCTTGCACGAGTTGGTCACTCAACCACCCTACGTCACCACCCTGTGCGTGGGCGGCAATTTCGGCTGCGTGCATGCCAACTTCTTCGTTAAATATCTTGTCTTGTTGAGACCTGGCGCTGGCGCCCAATATTTCACTAGTAGCCCTGCCCGGTATTCTTCCGAGCACACCAGATCTGCGGACAGCTCTACTTGCCTTATTTCTGCTACCGGCAGCAGCTCGGGCGCCTTTATATTGTTCGACGCCTTCAAATCCTTCACGTATTCCAGGTATTTTCTTCACTCCACCCTTTATACCACTCTGCGCCTTGTTAGTCATTTTTCCAGCCGTTGCTCCGCCAAATTTATCGGCATAAGAGCCAACTTTACCCATGATCGAGGCCGAGCTCTTGATGAGCAGAGGCAGCGCCACTAATGGAATACAGAGAACAATTAGTTGGATAATTTGCGTCAATATTTCGTTGATATTGCTACCGTCTGCTGCTGTTCCAACCTCTATCCCTTGACCGCCCGCGCCTAGGAACTTGGCAAAGTATAGTGATGCCCCAAAAATGAAC
>JACPYF010000014.1 GCA_016196195.1 Candidatus Saccharimonadota bacterium
AAAATCGATCGTCGCCGAAAGATTGCAGTTACAACACTTTTGCGTGCCCTAGGTTATGGTACTGATACTGCTATCAAGGAACTATTCAAAGACGTCGACACTGGTGAAATCAACTACATCGACACAACAATTGGCAAGGACCCTAGTAGCGGTACAAACGAAGCCTTGATCGAAGTTTACCGACGTCTACGTCCAGGTGACTTGGCAACAGTTGAAAACGCAAAGGGCATGATCGAGCGAATGTTTTTTGACTTTAAACGGTTCGACTTTAGCCGAGTTGGTCGCTACAAGATCAACCAACGTCTAAATTTGAAAGTAACTAACACTACCGACAATCGCGTTATGCGCCTGGAAGACCTAGTCGCTATCATCAAGGAAGTTATCCGCCTAAACAACAGCCAAGAACCAGCTGACGATATCGATGCTCTATCAAACCGTCGTGTGAAATTGGTTGGTGAATTGGTTGCGCGTCAGTTCCGCATAGGAATGCTAAGAATGCAACGTAACACAATGGACCGCATGAGTATGAGCGATCTTGAGACTGTTACGCCAGGCGCACTGATCAACGCGCGTCCTATCGTTGCCGCAGTTCGTGAATTTTTCGCAAGCTCTCAGCTATCGCAGTTTATGGACCAAACTAACCCACTAGCCGAGCTATCGCACAAACGACGCCTTAGCTCTATGGGCCCAGGTGGACTTAGTCGTGAACGTGCTGGCCTAGAAGTTCGTGACATCCACGAAACTCATTATGGTCGTATTTGCTCAGTTGAAACACCAGAAGGTGCCAACATCGGACTAGTACTAAACCTTGCTAGCTATGCTCGTATCAACGAGTATGGTTTCATCGAAACTCCTTTCCGTAAAGTTGTTAAAAACAAAGTAACTGACGAAGTAATATATATGGATGCCGCTGCCGAGGCTCGCGAGATCATTGCCGAAGCTGGTAACGAACTAGACAAAAATGGCAAATTCAAAGCCGCCCGTGTGAGTGCCCGTAAAAACTTGGTACCAGAAGAAGTCGACGCGACTGAAATCACATTTGTCGACGCCGCTATTGGCCAGATCCTAGGTTCAACCGCTAGCTTGATTCCATTTATCGAGAAAAACCGTATCGACCGATCGTTGACTGGTTCTAACATGTCACGCCAGGCAGTACCATTGTTGCAGCCTAAGAGCCCGATCGTTGGAACAGGTATCGAAGGTGACATCGCTAAAAACACTAGCCAACTAATCTTGGCTGAAGGTGCTGGTGAAGTCACCAAAGCCGACGCAAACGAAGTGATCGTCAAATACAAAGACGGTCCTATCACCTACGTACCTATCCACTTTGAACAAAGTAACGACGACCGTTCAATCAACCAAAAGGTTGTAGTAGTTCGTGGCCAAAAGGTTAAAAAAGGCGACGTACTGATCGAAGGTGCATCTATCGAAAGTGGTGAACTAGCCCTTGGTCGCGACCTAACAGTTGCCTTTATGCCGTGGAGTGGCTACAACATGGATGACTCTATCATCCTTAGCTCTCGTATCGTCAAAGAGGACGACCTAACTAGTATTAACATCCAAGATTTCATGGTTGAAGTCCGTGAAACAAAGCTAGGTCCAGAAATCGTGACGCGTGATATTCCAAATGTTAGCGAGGAAAGCCTACGTCACCTAGACGAAGACGGAATCGTACAAGTTGGTTCAGAAGTCCACCCTGGTGATGTCTTGGTTGGTAAGATTACACCAAAAGGTGAACAAGAACTTTCTAGCGAAGAACGATTGCTACGTGCAATCTTCGGCGAAAAAGCCAAAGACGTTCGTGATACATCACAACGTATGAGCAACGGTAAGCACGGAAAAGTTGTTGGTGTCAAAGTCTTTAGTCGCGAAAACGGCAACGAACTAAAAGCCGGAGTATTGATGCAAGTCCAGATCTTTGTTGCACAATTGCGTAAGATCGCAGTTGGTGACAAGCTAGCTGGACGTCACGGTAACAAGGGTGTTGTCGCACGTATTCTACCTGAAAACGACATGCCATTTATGGAAGACGGAACTCCAGTTGACGTTCTATTGAACCCACTAGGTGTGCCATCTCGTATGAACCTTGGTCAGTTATTTGAAACTCACCTAGGCATGGCCGCTCGTGCCCTAGGTTACAAAGTAGCAACCCCACCATTTAACGGTGTACCAAACCATGTTATAGCCGAGCAGCTAAAAGAAGCCGGCCTACCAACAGATGGCAAGATCCAACTATTTGACGGTCGCACCGGCGAACCGTTCCGCGAAAAGACAACTGTCGGAAACATGTACATCATCAAGCTGCATCACATGATCGCAGACAAGATCCACGCTCGATCTATCGGACCATACACAATGGTTACCCAGCAGCCGCTTGGTGGTAAAGCCCAAAACGGTGGTCAGCGATTTGGTGAAATGGAAGTATGGGCTCTAGAAGCCTACGGTGCTGCAACTACATTGCAGGAAATGCTAACTATCAAATCTGACGATGTTTATGGACGTGCCAAAGCCTACGAATCTATCATCAAGAACGAGCCAATCACCGGTCCGAAAGTTCCAGAAAGCTTTAACGTTCTAGTGAAAGAACTTCAAGGTCTAGGTCTGCGTGTTGACTTGGTTGACAACGGTCTAGACATTGATGCCGAAGAGATTTTGGACGGAACGCTTGCCGTTGAGCCCGAAGCACCAACCGTAGTTGCTGATGAAGCGGCCGAAGCTGTTGGTGACGAAGCCGACGAAATGGGTGAAATTGACCTTGGTGAAGGAGTCACCATCCAGGACACTGACGAAATCGAAGAAATAAAGGAGGAGATAGTCTAATGAGCCGAGTAATCGCAAACACCAGTATCGCCGACTTTGATGCAGTACGACTAGCAGTAGCTAGTGCAGAAGATATCAAAAAATGGAGTTACGGTGAAGTAACAAAA
>JACPYF010000017.1 GCA_016196195.1 Candidatus Saccharimonadota bacterium
AATAACCAGAGCATTGCTATCGTATACCTTAAAGCCCTCGATCTCCAAGTCTTTGATACCAGTGTTTTCGACTAGCCAGCCAGCTGATATTTTTGATAAGTTATCGCCCATAGGGAATACTTTTACGTCTGGATATTCGTCGCGCAATTTGCTAGCTTGCCAGTTTTCGATTATAGGGTTTCTAAAGAATGAGCCCGTATTGGGTATGAGTTTTGGGTCAGGTAGTTTATTGGCACGTACCGCAACAACGGCATTTCGCAGGTTATATGGGCTATAGTCGGTGATTTGGTTTTTGTCCAAGTAAGTCTGTAGGCTGCTATAGAATGGCGGCTGCATGATGGTCTTTTGTAGTTGCAGCGAGATGCTGGTTATCACATAACGACCCTTCTGAGAGCCAGAGTTAAAAATGCTTCTTCGGTATGTAAAATCACAATCCGAATTGTTGAATGTAGCAAATTGTTTAGTCTGCAGATCATAGGCTTCTAGTTCTATTAAAGTGTCCGCAATTTCTTGGCCGTAAGCACCTATATTTTGGACTGGAGCTGCACCGCTACATCCGGGTATTGCTGACAAACATTCAATACCACTCAGTCCATTTTCGGTAGAGCGCTGTACGACCGAGTCCCATATCTCGCCGGCACCAACCCTTATTTTGGTTGCTGCTGGGTCTTGGTCGTATATCTCAAAGCCCATTATTCGATTTAATATTACTAGTCCGGCAAATCCGCCATCTCCAACAATTACGTTGCTGCCTTGGCCCAGTACCAGTATCGGCATTTCGCCAGCTTGTTGCACTAGGCTGACTAGTTCTTCTCGTGAGTTGGCAGTGGCCATATACCGAGCAGGTCCACCGATCTTCATGGTGGTGTAGTCTTTTAGTGGGATGTTTTCTTGCATGAGTTCAAGCATAAGTATAATGATATATCCATCTATCCACAAGGGGTTTCATCTGTTATAATGTATTCTTACGACGAGCACCCGTAGCTCAGCTGCAAAGGCAAAGCCGGTCATATTGATCAGCATCGCTCTATCCAGCTATAAAGAGCGAGGGCGTGAGTAATACGAGCACCCGTAGCTCAGCTGGATAGAGCGTCGGCTTGCGGAGCCGAAGGCCATAGGTTC
>JACPYF010000018.1 GCA_016196195.1 Candidatus Saccharimonadota bacterium
TGGCTCGACATCGACCAAAAAACATTGAAGCATCACCGCAAAAACCTAGAAGCTCGCATCAAATCTATTGAGAATCAAATCAAAAACCTAGAAGCTCGTCTGGGAAATGAAAGCTACGTCAAAAATGCGCCAGAGGCTGTGGTTGCAGAAACCCGCGAAAGCCTAAAGGAACAGCAATCGCTACTAGTGCGCCTGCAGGCTGAGCTACAAATTATCTAGATTACTCGTTATGATACGGCAAGCCTAGGTGTATTGCCTGGGCTCGGTACATTTGCTCAACTAGAATCAGCCTGATCAGTTGATGAGGGAAGACAAGAGGGGAGAGCGACCAAGTTATGTCTGCCCTACCCCGAACATCTTCACTGACTCCATAAGCTCCGCCAATTATGATCACAACATTTTTCGACTGCTCTAATGGAGCCACCAAAGCTTTTGATAGGGCAGGTGAGTCATACATTTTCCCTCGTTCATCCAGTAAAACCACAAAATCATTAGGCTTAAGCTTGTTTAATATGTCATCAGACTCGTTCTTGGTGGCTCCTGTGCCTTTTTGAGGCGAGTTCTGCAAAAGTACCCAGCTGAGATTAAATGGAGCTTTCAAACGCTTTGCATAGCGTTCAATTCCCTCGACCAGCCAAGGTTCATGCTTTTTGCCAATAGCGACAAGTGTGATCATTGCAATTTTGCGGCAATTTCAGCCAGGGCCTCGTTATCAACTTCGGCCTCTAGGTCTTGGTGCTTTTTAATATCGTTGCCGTGTATCAGAGGTATTAGGTGTATATGGGCATGAGGCACACCAAAGCCTTCGACAATTACGCCTACGCGTTTTGGTTCTAATGTTTCTTGTATGTGAGCAGCTAGCTGTTTCGCTACGTCCCAGATATGATGGTAATCGGCCTCGTCCAAATCCCACAAATGGTCAACCTGTTTTTTGGGTATTAACAGCGTGTGACCTGGGTTAATTGGGTGAATATCCAAAAACGCGTAGACCTTGTCATCTTCGTAGACTTTGTGAGACGGTATTTCACCTTTGATGATTTTTGTGAATATCGATTCTTGCATGTTCTTATTATATCTAGTTAGAGTAATATTGATATATGCTTGATAACATTAATTGGCTAATTGTTGCTGGTATGTTCTTTGGCTACGCCCTAGTCGACGGAATGTATGCATACTACACGATTGCAGTTGTAAAAAAGCAGGCATTAGCAGCAGCCTCGATCAGTTTTGTTATGCATTTTATACTGGCCGCAGGAGTTTTTGCATATACAAAAGAATTTTTATACGTCATTCCCTTGGCTCTCGGGTCATTTGTTGGAACATACGTTGTGACTCGTTTTCAGAAAAAGCTGTTCAAAGACTCATAATTTACGTTTATATCTGTTAAAATAGTTGCACACGGAGAGGTGACCGAGTCTGGTTTATGGTAACGGTCTTGAAAACCGTCGTGCCTTAACGGGTACCGTGGGTTCGAATCCCACCCTCTCCGCCATTAAAAATAACTGAGTATCTGCTCAGTTATTTTTAATACGTCATGATCTGCGAACCCACGGGCGATGACAAAGTCAGCGCAACCGTGGAGTTCGGCGTAGCGAAAGCTCTCGCAGAAGTTCACTTCGAGAAAGCTTGAGCGGAGGAGCGGAACGAAGTGAAGCGATATCCCACCCTCTCTCCATTTGGCTGAGCGGAAGAGGCCGAAGGCCGCTATCCCACGCTTACTTTTTCCTGCTATAATAAATCCATGCAGCCAAACAGTGAAAATGGGCAAAACTTATGGCAACCTCCAGAGGGCGGCGTAGCGCCGACGCCTCCTCCTCAAAATGCACCCACGCCGCCAGCAACAGTTGAGGACTTACAAAACTCCACCTTTGAACCAGTCAGCTGGGAGGCCTCGGAAAGCATAGATCACCAGCACGATGGAACGTGGTTTGCTGGGATGCTGCTGGTAGTAATCGTGCTCATAGGTATATCTGTCTGGCTACAGCTTTGGACATTCACCGCATTGATAGTGATCATGGCAATAGCTCTAGCTATCTATACTCGTCGCCCACCACGTGTTTTGCGATATAGCCTCAGCAGTAACGGCCTACATATAGGTGAACAATTCCGCGGATTTGATGAATTTAAATCATTTGGTGTGCTACAAGAAGGTAACCTCTTTTCTGTTATGTTGATACCGACAAAGAGATTTGGCCAATCATTGACCATATATTTTGGTGAAGGTGAAGGTGAGAGAATAGTCGACATCCTAGGTGCATACCTGCCAATGGAAGAGCTTGAACTTGATGTGATGGACGGCTTGTTGAGACGCCTGCGACTTTAGTGCGTATCTGTTAAATACATGGTACAATTGCATCTGTTCTGCGAACCAGAAAGCACCTTTATTTTTAGTCGTGGCATTTTGCCACGGCACGCGCGCCCGTAGCTCAGTGGATTAGAGCACTGGTCTTCGGAACCAGGTGTCGCAAGTTCGAATCTTGCCGGGCGTACCATATAAACACCTCAGCTAATGCTGGGGTTTTTATATTGTAGATTTGATAATTGAACTTGCGGCTTGCAGGCGCAGCCGGCAATAGTCGCAAGTTCGGCGTAGCGAAATCTCTCGCAGAAGTTTATTTCGAGAAAGATTGAGCGGAGGAGCGAAGCGATATCTTGCCGGGCGTACCAAGGAAAGGACCTCACTGCTGTGGGGCTTTTTTCTTTTTGACAAATAGCAATAACCATACTTGTACAGATTGACAGTTACCTTAAAAAAGCGTATATATTAGTTAGATACAAAATAATGGAGGTATCAAATGAGTCAAATATCAAAGGATTTGTGGGGAGTGCTGGCCCTACGTGGAATCGTAGCGATTCTGTTTGGACTGGCGGCTGTGTTCTGGCCAGCCATGACACTAGTTACACTAGTGTATCTAGTTAGCGCTTTCTTGCTTGCAAGTGGCGTGGTGGGACTCGTGGTGGGATTGATTAACATCGGTAATGGAAAAGTTTCTTTTCTTTCCCGAGTGCTGTCAATACTAATAAGTGTTGCTGAAATTGGTGTAGGTGTGTACTTGATACGTCACGCTAGCATCGCTTTTGCAGCGTTCGTGCTAATCGTAGGACTAGTCCTAATTGCACGCGGAATTGTTGATATATTTTCAGCAATCTTCGAAGAAGACGCAGCAACCAGCAAAACGATCCTCGTTATTACAGGCGTATTGTCTGTGATCGTTGGTGTTATCTTACTAATGCAACCAGTTTCAGCAGGTGTTGCGTTTGTATGGGTACTGGGACTATATGCATTGATCACAGGACCAATGCTTCTAGCTCTAGCGTACGACATCAAAAAATAACTTTGTTTGCCACTGACTAGTTCAGTGGTTGCCGAGCAATAGCAGCGACCCAAATCTCTTTGGCACCAGCCCCTTTGAGCACACGGGTCGCTGCTTTGATTGTGTAGCCAGTAGTTATAATGTCATCGAGCAGCAGATAGGGCACACTAGGATCTAGGGCTTTGTTACAGTAAAAAGCCTTTTCGGCTTGCTTGCGCCTCTCTGCTTTGTTGGCCTTATGTTGAATTGCATTATCCTTTCTCTTTAAGAAATTGCGTTTACTTAGGCCTCTGGTCTCGGCAAACGTTCTTGCTACTAGGTCGGCATGATCGTATCCACGTATTCGTTTGTGATGAGATATGGTTGGTATTGGCACAACAACAGTATTACTAGGTAGAATCGGCAAGAATATATCTAGCAAATCTGACAGGGGACTATGAGCCGACCGCAATCTAGACCATTTAAAATCACCTATGACCTTTGCCAACTCGCCCTCACGAGCACCGATTACCCATGACCTACCAAACGGCAACTTGCAGCTATTGCAAATACCGCTTGAGGTGGGTAGGCGACAGTTAATACACGCATTTTGAGCATCATTAGCGATGTTATATATACAACTATCGCACAAAACATTGCCTCTTATTTGGCACGAATAACAGTGGTGGGGAGCTATATTTTGTAACAACTTGTCGATCATTGTAATTTTTACTTTTTTTGCTGGATTTTTGCTAATCTATTAGTTATAATCATTCCTAGGACATAAATTGTCAAGCGAGTTATAAA
>JACPYF010000005.1 GCA_016196195.1 Candidatus Saccharimonadota bacterium
GAGTATCTGATTCTTCTTCGTCATAGTGCCATATATTCTTTTCTTCCTCAGAATGAAAATCTTTTGCACCATTGTCGCTGTTCTTGTCTAGATCCATATCGATCTTGGCTAGCTCTTCTTCGGCAACAGAACCGACAACTTCGTCGTCTTTTTTCTGTGGTGCAGTTGGTCGATTTGCAATTGGGTCATCAGGCAAAGCCGGCGTTTCTTGTCCATCAAAGAAAGCTGAGTCAAAACCTGTAGCAATAACTGTGATAATCAATTCGTCTTCCATTTCAGGCTTCAACGTTGCACCAAAAATGATATTTGCATCGGGTGCCACCGCACTAGTTATTAGCTCGGCTGCCTCTTGGATTTCGCTCATACTCATATCGTAACCACCGGTTACGTTAAATAGTACACCGCGAGCGCCGTCGATACTGACCTCGATAAGAGGTGATTCTATAGCTTGTTGGGCGGCTTGCGTAGCACGATCATCACCGCTAGCACGTCCAATTCCCATCAATGCAGAGCCAGCATTAGATATGATAGCCTTTACATCAGCAAAGTCGAGGTTAATTAACCCATGCTCGGTTATTAGCTCTGAAATACCCTGGACTCCTTGTCGCAAAACATCATCGGCGATCTTGAAAGTCTCTAGCAGCGGAGTACGGCGATCGATAGTTTGTAGCAATCGGTCGTTTGGAATAGTTATCATTGTATCTACCTTGCGGCCCAGCTGTGCAATTGCCCATTCGGCATTTTGTGAACGCTTTTGACCTTCGAAACTAAACGGTTTTGTGGCCACACCAACAACCAAAATATCCATTTCCCTAGCAATATCAGCAACTATGTGTCCGGCACCAGAGCCTGTACCGCCACCGGCACCAATAGTGACGAATACTAGGTCTGCACCCTCTAGAGCTTGTTTGATATCTTCGCGTGATTCTTCGGCAGCTGCTTGGCCAGATTTTGGATCAGCACCAGCACCTAGGCCACGTGTTGTGTCCCGCCCAATGTGCAGTTTTACATCTGCTTTGCTGTTATGAAGAGCTTGGGCGTCAGTGTTAATAGCAACAAACTGCACACCATGCAGTCCAGCATCTTTCATACGATTTATCGCAGACCCACCTGCACCACCAACACCAACAACTTTAATATTTGCAAAAGTTTGAATGTCGCTCGGTTTCACTTCAGGCATAAATAATTTTCCCCGTTCCCTCTAATAATTCTATATTCGTATCTGTTATGTAACCAGTATACACGTCCTGGTTACATCTATCAAATCGTTTGTTGTCAGCGGAATTTGCCCAGTATGCCTTTTACCGGAGAAGTGATTTTACTTATTGAAAAACCTGATCCTTCGTCGCCAGAATGATGCCCTCTGCCTCTGTTTTGGTTGTCTAGATCCATTAGCATCAGGCCAACTGCAGTTGCGTACTGCGGCTGGTTGATGTTTTCCGATACACCGCCAAAACCTTCGGCAGCGCCTATCTTAACTGCTAGCTGCAAGGCTTCTTTGGCGTAGCTATCAATACCTTTGATCCTAGAAGTTCCACCAGTTAATATCGCACCTCCCGGTAGATTAGCTTGGCGACCAATGTTCTTTAGTTCGTCGTTTACTGACTCGAATATTTCCTCTAGACGCGCTTCGACCACGTCGTCTATTGTCTCTGTATCAAAATCATATGTTTGTGAATCTGTTTTAATGGTCACTTTTTTGGTATCGGCCTTCTTGTCGCTAGTCTTTCGTGCACTAGACACCGCAACGGCGTGTTGTAATTTCACTTTTTCAGCTATATCTAGGTCAACTTTTAACCCTACGGCTAAATCGTTAGTAATATTTACGCCACCAACTGGTATAACTGCTACATGCTGCAGATCGCCCTCGTCGTAAACAGCTACGTTAGTTGTCGTCCCGCCAATATCAACCAGAACTACGCCGTTTTCCTTTTGGCGCTCGGTCAAAACCGCATGAGCCGCAGCTAAACCAGCAGGAACGGAGTGGTGTACGCCTGTTTTTGTCATATCAGCAACCTTTAGTAGGTTATTCAAATTCGGGGTTAGTGCAGTAATCACATATGCATCGACTTCTAGGCGGACTCCGTTCATACCGATCGGGTCACGAATATTGTCTTGATCGTCTAGCGAAAAACTACGCGGAGTTACATCTAATATTTCTCTATTAGCGGGTAATTGAACTACTGTTGCAGCGTCTTCTACACGTGCTAAATCAGCCTCATTGATCTCATGATCACGACTACCGACAGCTACTACACCTTTTGAGCTCATACCCAAAACATGATTGCCGTTGATACTAATAGTCGCACCATCGATCTGATGCCCAGAAACTCTTTCAGCTTCTTCTAGGGCTTTATCCACTGCTTGTGCGGTTGTGACAAGGTTAACAACCACGCCTTTTCGCATTCCGCTGTTTGGCGCTTCACCTACTCCGATTATTGTTGGACTCTTGGCTCCTTCGTCACGATGGCCAACCACGCACCTGACTGTTGTCGTGCCGATGTCTAGACCGACGGCATAATTTGAAAGTTCTTGCATATTGGTCTAAATTATAACGCTTGTGCCTCGTATAGGCAAACCTGAAAACCGATATTACTTTTCAAAACGGTTTTCAGGTTTTTTACAGCTTCGTCAAAATTTCACAGCCGTCTTCGAGCACCAAGATAGTGTGCTCGAATTGCGCTGCTAGTGAGCCATCAACAGTGCGCACCGTCCAGCCGTCGTCATCCATCTTGATGTTGTAATCGCCAAGCGTAATGATCGGCTCGATTGCCAAGCTCATGTTCTTTTTTAGCACCGGACCACGTCCAGCTCGCCCATGATTTGGTATGTCTGGCTCTTCGTGCACCTGATGCCCAACTCCATGGCCGACTAAATCTCGTACAATTCCTAGTCCCGTACCTTTTAAAGCTGACTCAATAGCCGCGCTGATATCACCAACGTGAGCTCCGGCCTGTATTTCTTCTAACCCTCGGTACAGCGCTGCTTCGGTTGCTTCTAATAATTTCTTTTTTTCACCCGACGGCGCCTCGCCAATGACCATAGTAAAGGCAGAGTCGGTGATCATACCTCCATAGTTTATGCCAAAATCAAACTTTACGACGTCGCCTTTTTCAAATGGCCTGTCGTTAGGAATTCCGTGCACTACTTCGTCATTTGCCGATATGCAAATACTGAATGGAAAGCCGCTGTAGCCCTTGAATGCGCACTTTGCGTTGACACCTTCTGCTTCGCTGGCGACAAATGCATCGACATCCAAACCGCTGACTCCGGGCTTGGCAATTTCGCGCACGCCCTGCAAAATTTCAGCTAAAATACGCCCGCTTTTACGTAGATTCTCAATTTCGTCAGCCGTTTTAACCCTAGTAAACACCTTAGTTACTTAAAACACTTCCTAGCTCAGCTTCTATTCTGTCGTGTACTTGGCCCACAGAACCAGAACCGTCAATATTGCGTACTGGTATATTCTTTTCGTTTAAATAATCGACGATTGGTACTATTTCTTTTTCGTATATCTCTAATCGCTTTTCGATTGCATGACTTTCGTCATCTGCACGTCCTCGTATCTTCAATCTTTGCTGCAGCTCGTCAGTCGGGACATCCAACACGACTGCCATGGCAATAGATCGCTCGTGTTCAGGTGTGTTTTCTACTAGCCATTTAGCCTGTTCTACCTGTCTGGGAAAGCCATCTAGTATGACGTGGTCGATATCCTTTGCCTTTTTCAATGTTTCGGCAATAATCTCGCTCATTTTAGTCTGATCTATTAGGTTGCCCTCGCTAATTGTCTTTAGAATCTCTATATCGTTAGTGTCGCGCAATATCTGCCCAGCAGATATCCAACGCCAGCCGTGTCGGGCTGCCAACATTTGTCCCTGTACGCTTTTACCAGATCCAGCGGGGCCGAAAAATAATATCATTGTAGCTCTAGTTTAACTGGTCTTTGGCGATTTTAGCAACTAATGCGCCGTCCGCACTATTTCCAGCCTTGCCCTTCACTTGTCCTATGACTTTTCCTAGGTCTTTTACTTCGGTTGCGCCGGTCGAGGCGATGGCCTCTATTACCAGCTGTTTGATCTCGTCCTCGCTCAATTGTTCTGGCAAATATTTAGATATAACTTCTTTCTCACGCCGTTCTTTGTCGGCCATTTCAGTGTTACCGCCTTGATCATATAAATTCGCAGCTTCGTCACGTTTTTTGGCTTCACGAGCTAGCAAAGATTCAACTTCGGCATCAACCAAGCCTTCGTCGCGCTTGCCGCTAGCGATTTCTTGGTTTAAAATCGCGCTCTTTATACCCTTTAACACATCACACAAAAAAGAATCCCTGGCCAACATTGCTGTTTTCAGGTCTGCATCTAGCTGAGTTTTGAGGCTCATCGTTTTCCGAGGCGCATGCTTAAGACTTTTTCGGCGCGGCGTTGCTTTCGGATGATTGCTTTTTTGCGGCGTTCAGTCTTGCTGATTGGTTTTGAGAAGCGTTGGTTATTTTTGGCAGTCGCCAAAACACCACTTTGCAAAACTTTGCGGTTAAACCTACGAATCAAGTTTTCGTTGGCTTCTTTCTCGTCTTTTCTTGTAACTTGTACCATATAGATAACTACTCTATCACAACAGAGAGGATCGTGCAACTTCCAGTAGGCGACCTTCGACATTTCGACTACCCATCCATTCATTAATATCAAGAGTGCACCAAATGCCAATTTTTTCACCAGATTCTACAAAATAATGCTCGGGTGCACTAAACGCCAAAAATTGCATTGAATTCCCTAGTTTGTCACGCAGCTTTAGCTTTACGTGTTGTTTCTGTTCGCCCATTTTGCGGACTTGTTCAACGGTTAGGTTCTCGATCAGAAAAACTGGCTGCGGATTTCCTTCACCAAACGGCTCTAACTGGCCTATTTGCTGCACCAAGGCTTCGTCTATACCATCGAAACTATCAATCGTTATCTCAGCTTTAGGCAACAAATGAGCTTTTTGGTTTTTGAGATCTAGACTTTGGTAATATTCATTGACACTCGTTCGGAATCTTGTTATTTTCGTGGTTTTTAGAGTCACACCAGCCGCCAAATTATGACCGCCACCCTTTATGATATGTGCTTTGCTATAGGCAATCGCGCTGCCAACACTATAGTCGCCAAAACTTCGTGCCGAACCCTTGGTCTCATCCCCAATTTCTTGCATTACAAAAGTTGGTTTTTGGTGAGCCTCTAAGATTTTGGCCGCCACGATACCGACTATGCCGTGATTCCAACTTTTGCTACTCAGGACCAAGACTTCATCACTCTCGTATCGGCTAACTTGTAGGGTCGCTTCCTCAAAAATCCTATTTTGCTCTTTGCGGCGCATTTGGTTCATAGAATCTAGCTCAGTTGCTAGCTGCAGAGCTTTTCCATTGTCTTTTGTAGTCAAAAGATCTAGGCTCAACTGTGCAGTTTCTAGCCTGCCGCTGGCATTTAACCTAGGCCCTAGGCCAAAACCCAGGCTACGAGCGTTTAGATCGCTGGGGTTTATCTTTGAGACGGCTATCAAAGCCCTGATACCTGGTCGATGCGTCTGCTGCATGACTTTCAGTCCCCAAAAAGCCAAGGTTCGATTCTCTCCAACTAACGGCACGATATCACAAATTGTACCGAGAGCCACCAAATCTAGCATCCATTTCTCGTGACCAGCTTTTAGCCCTTTTAGCTCAAGCTGCATAGCGCGAACCAAGCCGAATGCTACACCCACCCCTGAAAAATCACGAAATGGATATTTATGATCAGCTCGTTTTGGATTAATTACCGCTACTGCATCGGGCAATTTATCACCCAAATTGTGGTGATCGGTCACTATTACATCTACGCCTATTTTTTTGGCGTGTTCTATCTCATCCACGCTCAGGCTTCCGCAGTCTACGGTCACTATTAGCTGTGCGCCGTCCTCGGCCAATCGATCTATAGCGTCGCCACTCAGGCCATAACCTTCGTCAAAGCGGCTGGGTATGAACGATGCCACATCAAAACCAAATTGAGTAAACGCATCGAGCAGTAATGTCGTCGCGCTCAAGCCGTCGATGTCGTAGTCGCCGTATATGACGACCTTTTCTTTGTTTTTATGTGCAGCCTTCAGACGTTTAACCGCTTTTTGCATATCGGGCAAAAGTTTTGGGTCACCCAGCTTGTCATAGTTGGGGTTTAAAAAAGCTTTTTGCTGGGCCTCTGTTTTGAGACCTCTACTTTTTAGTAGCTTATTGAAAATTGCACTCATACTAAAAGTCTTTTCTATGAGTGTATACTTGGTTCGTTCGTCACAGGTCGCTGCTTGCCACGTGATGTCTGAGCTTGTTGTGATTTGATGACAATACTTTGTAGCTCTTTAAAGATAGCGAAGCTCTTGTTTGTAGAGTAGATCTTGGTGTTTCCTTGCTTTTCAGCAGTTAAGAAACCGACTTTTTCTAGACGCTTTAGCTCGCGCTGAATATTGCCCGGGTCTTCCTTGATGAGCTTTGCTAGACCACGTACGTGAGTGCGAAAATCAGGGTACTTTGCGTATACCACAATAATTTTTCGGCGCACTCTACTAGTAATAAAAACGTCTAACATAATCTCCCATCGATCTTAGATTTGTCTTACTGTTGCTTTTTATTCTACACATTTGAGCTACGTAATTCAATACAAAATACCAAAAATGTACTACTTCCAGTTTAAAATTGCTTTGTTGATTTTTGCTATCGTCTCTTCGCGAGTCGGCAATGTATTGTCTTCGAAATAGTGATCCACCTCTAGCATATCGTCATTTATAGCCAGCGTATGTATCTCATCGCCCATCAGATGCATCTTGTCAGTAGCTATGCGAGTCGCAAGCGGCGTCACGATAACAATCCTCTTGGTTCTAATAGGTTTCAGAAACTCCATTGCAGCGTCTAGCGATGCGCCGTTTAGCAATCCGTCTGCTACCAATATAACGACTCGATCTTTGATCATTTGCGGGCTTAATATTCCGCCATCTCCTAGAAGTGCATTCATATGTGATAGGTTTTCTCTCTGTTGCTGCTCGAAAACACCATGAAACTCACTGTACATTCCTTCTATTTCACCAGCCGAATAAAATGAGTTCTGGCTGAACTTTCCGTTCTGGTTAACCGATCCAAAAGGCTCCGGCTCACCAGGTATTTTGATATCTTCTAGTAGTAGCAGGGTCATCAAGCAGTGTAGCTGTGTCGCAATTGGCTCGGCAACAGCCACCCCGCCGTCGCTGAGGCCAATAACAATAGAGTTTTCATAACGAAACTGTATCAATTGTTTTGCTAGCTCATTACCAGCAGCTGCCCGATCTTTAAAATACATAGCCATTATGGATAGATTATAATGTTAATATGCATTTTTACCTAGTCGCCCCGACCGTCCGTGCTCACAGCCAAGGTTTCTTCACGTATCAATCAGAAAGCAACCTACCCATAGGCTCTGTAGTACTGGTAGAAATTGGCAAGCGTGAATCTGTTGGAGTTGTCATAAAAAAGGTTTCTAGTCCTGATTTCAAGACAAAAGACATTATCAAATTGCTCGAGAAAAATCCTTTGCCGCCCCAGCTCCTGCATTTAGCAACCTGGCTTCAGCAATACTATGCGTCTTCGGTTTCAGGAGTCTGGCAAACTATCATGCCACGCGGTCTGCAAAAGAAACGTCGAGCAAATTCTATCAAATCGCCAGAATTTTCTCGCAAAAAGACTGATATCAAACTAAATGCCGGACAAAAAAAGGCTCTAGACTCGATTTTAAAAAATCCAAAAGCTACTAGCCTATTACAGGGCATTACGGGTTCGGGAAAAACAGCAATTTACATCGAGCTGGCTAAAAAAGCTATACAAAAGGACAAAAAATCTGCGATTATACTGGTGCCAGAAATCGCTCTAACCTCTCAGTTAGTTGGTGAGTTTCAACAACATTTCCCAGACATTTTGCTAACCCACTCTGGCATGCCTGAGCCCGAGCGACATATCGTTTGGCAGCAAGCGCTAAACGCCGAAAAGCCCCAGCTAGTTATCGGCCCTCGCTCGGCATTATTCTTGCCAGTTCGTGTCATTGGATTGATAGTCATCGACGAAGCCCACGAGGCGAGCTTTAAACAAGAGCAAGCCCCACGATATTTAGCGTCCCGAGCAGCCCGCATACTGGCCAGCGAACATGACGCAATCCTGGTCTTGGGCAGTGCTACCCCGTCAGTTAGCGACCGGTTTATGGCAGAAACAGCCGGCAACCTAGTGCGTCTAGATAAAACAGCCAAGACTATTGGGTCGGTCGAAACAGAACTGATCGACAACCGCAAACGAGGCAACTTTACAAAGCATCAATTCATATCAAATAGGTTGATAGAAGTTATAGAAGAGACTTTAAACAAAAAACAGCAGGTTTTGCTATTTCACAACCGGCGCGGCTCGGCCTCTACCACCCTATGCGAGAATTGTGGATGGTCGGCTATATGTGGTCGATGCTTTGTCCCGATGGTTCTACACGCCGATATTCACAAGCTGGTCTGTCACGTATGTGGAACACGCGAGGATATCCCAAAAACCTGCCCAGATTGTGGCCGTACAGGGGTGATCCACAAAGGCATCGGCACAAAATCTATAGCCGAAGCAGTCGCAAAATTGTTCCCAAGCGCCAATATTGCTCGCTTTGACGGTGACAGTGCAGCACATGAAACTCTAGACAAGATGTACCAGGACATATATAGCGGCAAAGTTGATATTATCGTTGGCACTCAGGTGGTGGCCAAGGGCCTAGATCTGCCGAACCTGGCAGTCGTGGGTGTTGTACAAGCCGACGGAGGGTTGATATTGCCCGATTTTGCAGCAGAAGAAAGGGTTTTTCAGCTGCTACTGCAGGTCATGGGACGCGTAGGCCGAGATGAGAAATTGAGTAAAATAGTTGTTCAAACATTTCAGCCTGAAAGCGAAGCAATTCAGTCCGCATTAAAGCGTGATTATGATGAGTTTTACAGATACACGGTAGCAAAAAGAAAGCGTGATGGCTTTCCCCCATTCACCTACTTGCTGAAGCTAACTTGTGTCTATAAAACCGAGTCCGGAGCAGTAAAAGCCGCGCGCGATTTGATGAAAACCTTGGAAAAAGCTGCTCCACGAACGGTTAGAATACTC
>JACPYF010000020.1 GCA_016196195.1 Candidatus Saccharimonadota bacterium
GATGTTAGTAGCATTGTTGACGTTGTTGTTAATAGACGTAGCGCCAGTAATAGTCAGACCGCCGGTGCCTTGGAGGAGACCAGTGCCGGAGTTGACGCCTACGGCGGTGACTGCGCCAGCAGTTGAGACCTGGAAGGCATTAGCTGTGCCAGAGTTTAAAGTTCCATCTATATCTAGCCCTGTTGTGGTCAGTAACATTCTTTCTGTGCCAGTAGATACGCTTGTGCCGCCAGTACGCCATCTAAACTGACTACCTGACCAGTTAGTCAAAGTACTCGACTCAATACCAGTTCCGTAAGTATTAGAGTACCAATAAGCCTTGTCGCCAACCTCATCAGTAAAATCAAGCTGATCACTAGCACCAAGCAATATATCGCCGTTAAATGTTGCGTTACCGGTGACTGTAAGCGTACCGTCAAGCAGAATATTATTTGCGTAATCTATTCTTAAACCTGGTAATGCTCCATTTGGGCTCCAATAGGAAGCGGTAGTTTGACTTGATGGAATTTCCTCGAGCATAAATCCGTCAAAGTATACGGTACTTGAAGCACTATCTACGTCTACTCGAATAGCAGCGGTTGTTGCTGTCGCTGGAGCTGTGAATACTCCGAATATTCGCGTCCAAGTAGTATCATTCGCAGTGGTGGTATTCGTTGCAAAGAAAGAACCATCACTGGTCCTAATATATCCCTGTATGGATGGAGTTGTTCCGGTAGAACTTTTAGCATATACCGAGTAAGCATATTTACTGCCAGGTTTGATAGCAACATTCCCGGCACTACCACTACCCATAGGATAAACGTAGCCATCAGTATTAGTGCCATCGGTGACTATCTCGATACTTCTCGTACCGTCATAAGCAGTGACGGTACTTATCCTAACAGTAGTAACTGTAGTGTTCTTAGAAACTGGGGTTATGTTTTCAGCATTTAAACCATATTCCCATGATGCATTGTTGCCTGGCAAAATATTATTACCACTAATAATTCCTGTTGCACTAATATTAGCTATGTTCACTAAATTGCCACTAGCATCTATGCGTTGCGTACCTGCCCCACTACCAGTGTTAATACCGGTTGTACCGTTTAGAGTTGTACCAGTGATGGTATCGGCGTTATCTATGGCACCAAAGCCAGAGGTAATAGTACCGGCATTCAGAGCACCAGTGCCAACGATAGCAGTAGTCACAGCATCATTAACGTCTACTAGAGTAGCATCCTTACCGTCTAGACGGTTTAGCTCGGTGGCATCTAGGGTTATACCATTTAAGACAAGTGTTGAAGCACTACTACCAGTTAATGTCAGAGAGCCGGTAGCATTACCTATGCTAGTTGTTGCTGTGCCGGCGGTATTGATGTTAGTCGTGCCAGTTACAGTTAGACCACCGGTGCCCTGTAGTAAACCAGTGCCGGAATTGACACCTACGGCGGTAATAGCACCATCTGCATATATATCTTGCTGGTAGCCACCAAACACAGATTGCGCGCTAGAACCCGATGTATAGTTAGAAGTATTTGTTTGAGGAGCACCACCATCGTAAACAACAAGACTTGGCACACCAGCGTTTGTAATCATAATCTGACGATAATAATATGTACGCGAGCCATCAGTATCGTTCTCTTCAACAAGGCTAAACTCATCAACCTCCTTGCCTACTGCACTGGACAGGCTAACTTTACGATGATACCACTGTCCGTTGGCATAAGTTGTAATGGTACCACTATTATTGCTATTGCCATTTTGATCAGTTAAGCTTAATCCCCTACCCGTCCAAACCTCAGTAGACGCCCCTGTTGCAATACCTTCAATTTCCATTCCACCAGTACATGTGATATTACCAATCTCACAAAAAACATCGTATTCAAGGTAGTCTCCACTAGCGACTATGTAGCTAGTACTATTAATAAGCCAATAGGTATACTCATTACCGGCACCCGTATGAGTAGTTTTGAACTGCATACTATCTTGTTTATGAGGGTTTGGAGAAACAATCGTATCAAAATTACTATTAACACTAAGTTTAAGATTATTTGATACTGTCAGATCACCCGTGACATTAGTATTATCCTGAAGTTCAAGAGTACCCCCAGCCGAATTTAGAACTACATTACCGCTGGTGGTGGTTTGTAGGGTTAGAGCGGCGCTGGTGGCGTTAACGGTTAGAGCTCCCGTAGAGGTTACATCACCGCCATTTACAGCAATATCATTTGCTGTAGTAATTAAACCAGAGGATGCAATTGACCAGTTAGTCGCGGCTACATTAACAGTGTCTAAGCTATCACCAA
>JACPYF010000019.1 GCA_016196195.1 Candidatus Saccharimonadota bacterium
ATATCAGCGAGAGTATTACTATAAGCATCGGCAAAAGAACGTCCATCATAAAGCGTATTCACATCGCCATCAGTATTACCAATGCCAGAGATACTATCCGTATAATAACCATCGGTAATGAGTACCGTATCGTTTTGTTGACAGGTTCCTAGAGGTGCTGCGGGTATAGGGCAATTGGCTGAACCAGGGCTGCCTCCTGTGCTGAAAAATTTATTATTGTTAGCACATTGATAATAGAGTCCCACATCTCGCACGGCTGTTTTAAGAGGAGTGGCACCTGCTACTGATGTAGCATAAATCTTTTTTAATAAGTCTTTCTTATTACCCGTCTTGGGCGAAATGTTCATCAGCGCAACCGCATAATTATTAGCACTGCTATTCAGCGTAGTAAATCCAATGCGCTGCCCAGAAATGCCCTCGATAATTTTGCCCAAAGCGCCCTTCGCGACCAGCGCACGGGATCGATAATAGCCAAACCAATTGGCAAAGTTTTGCTTCCCGTTGATCTAATCGTCGTAGACAGCGTTGCTGCGTTAGTACCCCAAGCTGAGATTGATGGCGATATGGGTGATTCGCACATGGGTCTTCAGGCGCGACTAATGAGCCAGGCGTTACGTAAGCTAACCGGCGTTATCAGCAAATCAAAGACAACCATCATCTTCATCAACCAGATTCGTATGAAGATTGGTGTGATGTTTGGTAACCCAGAAACAACAACAGGCGGAAACGCATTGAAGTTTTATTCGAGCGTTCGTTTGGACATTCGTCGCATAGGTCAGATCAAGCAAGGCGACGAAATAATAGGTAACAGGACAAAGGTAAAGGTTGTAAAGAACAAAGTTGCACCACCATTCCGTGTGGCAGAGTTTGACATCATGTATAACGAAGGAATCTCTAAAACTGGCGACGTACTGGACCTAGCAGTTGAGAAAGAAATTGTCGGCAAAGCCGGTGCGTGGTTTGACTACAAAGATGAAAAAATAGGTCAGGGGCGTGAAGCAACGAAACTATATCTCAAAGAAAATCCAAAGGTCTTAGCTGAAATTGAGAAAAAGGTTCGTGAAAAAGTAGCAGCTGAAGAAGATTAAATACTTTAGCTTTATTCGCCTATGAAAATTACCAAAATCCAACCAGCTGTAAAAACAGCAGGTAGGTATAATATTTTTGTTGATGAAAAGTACAGTTTTTCGTTGGACGAGAATCAGTTATTGGATTTAAAGCTAAAAACTGGCTTTGAGATAAGCAAAGAGCAGCTAGATGAATTTAAGGGCGAGAGTGAATATGGCAAAGCTTACGCTAGGGCATTGGAATTGATACTGAGTCGTCCTAGGAGCGAAAAAGAGATGAATGAATATGCCTGGCGTAAAAAATGGGACGAGGAACTGAGCGACAGAGTTCTGGGAAAGTTACGTGATAAAGGGTATTTGGATGATGTAAAGTTTGCACAGTTTTGGTTGAGAGCCAGGACAAGTGGCAAGCCCCGCAGCAAGAGGAAGATTAGTTCAGAGTTAGCTCAAAAAGGAGTCAAAAGAGAAACCATAGATCAGGTTTTGGCAGATTATAGTGACGATGATGAGCTAGGTGTTTTGCGGACATTGGTGTCAAAGAAACGCTCAAAGTATCCTGACGAACAAAAGTTCATGGCCTATTTAGCCAGGCAAGGTTATAGCTTTGATCATATCAAGCAGGCCCTTTCAGACGATAACTAGTTGTTTTCTGTCATGTTAGAGCTTGCGGGTGGTGCAGATGGTTTACGAAAAGGGTTTACAAAATTTTCAGAAACCGCAGATGGCTTTGCCTTTTCGTTCAGCGTTGCTGAGCGTACAACTATATGGTCGTTATTGATCTCGACAATTTGCGTACGATTAATTATCAAATCACTGTTCTGGAAACTTTTAATGAGGGGTCGTTTGACATTAATTTGATGGATCTTGAAGTCCATAGGATCTATAGAGAAATCGTACACACGTCCAAGCTTTGTTTTGTTGTCATCGATTACCGCTATGTCTATTAATTTAAAATCCAATTTCAATATATCTTGAAGCTTAATAATGTCTTCGCTTTGAACCAGCTCATCGACACTATCTATTATTAAGCCCAGATTGCCAACCTCGCGTATATCCCTGGTTAACAGTAGGGAGCCCTCGGAATCGAGGGACTTACCAGACAAACGATAAGCCAAGATATCCAAAGTTGCTGGGTCTATGACCGGTCTCGTAACTTGGGCAATTTTCGCACCAGTTTGAAGGCTCATTACTGAGACATCTTTTAGTTTTGAGGATAGCATTAGCATAAATGTATTATATCACTCTGCAGATTAGGATATTTAATATATTTCATGTGCTGTGACTGTGTTTATTGAAACGGGTTACGGCTGGGGATTTCGCTAGCGGTGTTTTCATTGCTAGAACTATATTGAAGCTCTCCAATGCGCTGCAGAGTTTTTGTGTCAAAACTTGTGTCAATGTTATCTTTTATTTTGTCTTTGTATGCAGCGTCACTAGGCAAGTTTATAATTTGCATAATACTAATACCCATAAACAGGAAGGCTAGTACTATTATGCTACCGGCTGTAACATAGTGATAGCCGCGAAGCTGTTTGATTAAACTTTTATTTGAGCTAAATTTGTCCATTATTGTTTCCTTGAAAATATTGTTATACTCAGGTTGGCTTGCGATAGCATACTTTTGTCATCTGAATTTGGAGTTAACTGCATGTCGGATATGTGCATCCGTACATTATTGTCTTCGAGTAGTTTTAGAAATTTTAGGAATGATCTGTAGGATATCTTACCTTCATCACCGAAACCAATCTGGATTTTTGTAGCCTGGACACTGCTGGGAAGTTTAATCTCGCCGGTTTGCGGAGTCACGGCGCCGGCACTTGCCGGTGGGGTGCTGGCTGCTGGTGCCCCGCCACTGGCACTTGGCGTGCTTGCGGATGCATCCACTGGGAAAGTAATATCGTCGATAGTAATTCCTGATTGCCGAGCGTAGTTTTGGGCATCATATATGAACTGTTCCTGGAAAGTGACAGTTTCGTATTGTATTTTTTTTGGATCTAATCTGGTTTCAAAGTCACTGCTAATGCCAATATTTGCCATAGTTAGTCTTGTCTTTTCAATGATATTCGCCTGAGATTTGAGAGATGCATCTAGCTTTTTGACTATTTCTTGCTTGTTTTTTACTGCCTCTAGGTCTATCTTTTTATGGTCCAGGCTGGTGCGTTGCGCCCGCAGCATACCTGTAACAAAAGTAAAGTTAGCAACCAGCAAGATGCAAAGCACAAAGATTAACGCAACGAATAATCGCTCGGCAACGGCAGGGCTCAAAGATGATTTATTTATATTTTTTGACATCTTATAAACGCTCCATTTTTTAGCTCTTGCTTTTGCCGGAAGGTGATATCACTAAAACTATAGGTATAATTTGCTACGTAATAGCTATCATCATAGGACTTGTAGCTTTCTTCCTCTTCGTTGAGCCCAGTGAAATAGCAACTTTCTTGCACAGTTTTAAGTACCTTTTGGCGCAGTTCATCACGGCTGATGCTTGCTACCTTAAACTTGTCAGACGGATTATTGACAGCTCTACATGCAAGAACCAGGTATTTCGGATGTTTTGTATTAGCATTGAAAGGTGTTTGTCCTAGGGTATTGATTGTTCGTAGCTTGCAGTTATCCGGTATAGCCTTGGGTATTTTTGTAGCAGGGTCTTGAGTCTTTAGTGACGTAGATATCAGCAGTAGATTTTTCTTTTCTGGAACAGGCCCTGTTTTTTCAATGTAGATTGAATGATATACTAGGCTTTTTTCGAGGTTGGTTAGTAGTTCGGATACGATGGCATAGTCAGTAGTATTATTGGGCTTGTCGCAGGTGAAGTTAATCTTTTGAGATTCATTTTTATAGGTATTAGCTCCAACTGACAAAGTATCAATCCTACAATTTTTTGGTATAGCATTTGTAATTGTAGCAATCATATCGCTATAGGAAACATTTGCATCTAGCAACGTCTTTGCAGCATCAATATCTTCTCTAAATGACTTGGTCTCTTGCAGTACTCTGTTGGTATATTCTTCATTTTGCTCTTTTTTGACATTACTGATCTCCACGTCAAACGATATTTGGTCAAGATATGTAATGTACAATGCTGCAAGTAGAATAATATTAACTGCAACTATAACAGAGAGTATTAACAAGTTATATCGCGCCCATATGCTGTTCCTCCGAGCAGCAAGAATCCGTTTTTTTCTATCAGGGCCAATAAGGTTGATCATCAAAAGATCTCCTTTGGCTTGACGCTTGCAAGTCCGGCAACTGTAATGTAGCGAGCCTTGAACTGCTTTGGCGGCTGTTCTAACTCACCAAAGTTTAAAATTTGCCAAGGGCTAGCTACCCGAGCTGGCATCATCAATGCATTTGTGAAGTAGTCACCTAGCCCAGGAACATTACTACCCCCACCAACAATAACCACCTGCTCTAAACGCTTCTCGCTATTTAGTCGTTCGCTGTAATAACGAATGATCTTTTTGATTTCACGCAAAATTCGATCTAAACTAGGCTCAATTGCTGACTTAATTTTCTCTTGCCTAGGGCTGACCGCAAGCCCATGCTGAACCTTCATTTGGTGAGCACTCTCGAGGGGTACATTCAGTTTCTTTGCAATATCTAGCGTGAAAGTGTTTCCGCCTATTGCCACACCACCGCTAACGCGGATAGTACCATCTAAAATGGCTATATCGGTAGCGGCAGGTCCGATATCTACAATTATTGTCGGCAGACTGCCCTCTTCGGCGAAGGCGAGTAATCGCGCAATTGCGTTTACACTAGGTTCTACCATAACTACGTCTAGTCCGGCCGAGTTTGCTGCTGAAACGCATGTGTCGACCGTGTTTCTAGGCACGGCACATATTTGGACTGTGGTGTTGTCTTTGTCGCGGCTTAGTATTTGGTGGTCGACGTAAAGCTGGGCCATTGGTACAGGTATGTATTGTTCGATTTCTAGCTCTATAGCGTCCTTTAACTTGCCGGCTTCCTTGTTGGGTACAGAAAAAGTACGAGCATATGTCTTTGAGGTGGGAATACTTAGGACTGCGTGATTGGTTGTTATTTTGCCAATGCGCTTTTCTTTTAGAAGATTTCGTATATTTTCTCCCAGGTATTCACCGTCACCCTCCATGCTTTTTTGAGCCTCAACAGGGTCTAGCTCGACGGACCCGTATCCAGTCACAGTCCAATGGCTAGTATCAACAGCCATCACCTTGATGCCTGTTTGATTTATGTCTACGCCGATTATAGGTTTGTCTTGGAAGAAAAGTTTACTCAAAATTTGTTGCCCACTCTTTATGTGTTGATCTTATTCTACTAACTTTTGATATTCTGAGCAATAGAGGCGATAGGGCCCATAACACTTGCGGCGATTAGGCCAACCATACTACCCATGATCACGATCATCACCGGTTCAATAATTGAGCTTATGCTATCTAGAACCACGTCGACCTCTTCTTCGTAAAAATCAGCAACTTTTATCAGCACAGTATCTGTTTTACCGGTTTCTTCACCGACAGTTAACATTTGAGATACGATATTTGGAAAGAGTGGACTATCGGTAAGAGTTTCGCTCAGTTGTTTACCATTTTTGATTTCTGCGATTGAATTTTCGATTGTTTCTTCGTAAAGCGCGTTACCAATAGCCTTGCCTGTGACGCGTAGAGACTCTACGACGCTAACACCTGCACCCATCAACGAAGCAAATGTTCGTGCAAAGCGGGCAACGGACACCTTGATAACTATATTTTTGACAATTGGCATCTTGAGTAGTAGCGTATGAAAAACCACACGACCCTTGGGAGTTCTGAGAAAACGTGATGTACCATAAACAGTGCCAACAAGTGCCGCTAAAACGATATACCAGTAATTAATCAAAAATGAACTAATGCCAAGCATGATTTGGGTTAGTATCGGTAGTTCAACGTCCGGTCCACCCAGGTCTATCAGGATCTTTCCAATTTGCGGAATAACCCCTATCATCAGACCAAAAAAGGCTAGTATTGTAATAACGAGCAGGATAGTAGGGTAAGTCATGGCTCCCTTTACTTTCTTTTTGATAGTGGCTGATTTTTCTTGCTGCTGCGCTAGGCGACCTAAAATTTCGTCCAAAATACCGGCTGCTTCACCAGCGCGAACCATGTTGACGTAAACCTCGTTAAAGGCATTTGGGTGTTTCTCCATTGCATCTGCCAGTGGCATACCGCTTTGAACATCCGTTGCAACGCCATTTAGGGCTTCGGTAAGGGCGGGGTCGTTAGCATTGTCTTTGAGTGAGTTAAGGGCCCTTAGAAGGGGTACACCAGCTCCAACCATTGTTGCTAGCTGGCGTGTAAATATAACCAAAGAGTTTGTTTTTACTTTTTGGCCGAATATACGTTTGACAAAAGAATCTACACCTAGGTCGTTGCCCTTTTCTCGCAGGCTGATTGGTCGCATTTTTTGTTTTGCTAGGGACTCAATAGCACCAGCACGGTCTGCTGCCTCGACAGTACCTGTTACTTCGTTACCGTTTTTGTTTGTTGCTTTGTAGTCAAAAATCATTTTTATTCTCTTGTGACCCTAAGGGTCTCTTCGATACTGGTCTCGCCGCGGAGCGCTTTGATGAGTCCGTCGACTTGCATGGTATCCATACCGTCTTTTACACCTTGCTCTTGAATTTCACCACTGGTTGCGTTAGCGACGATCATCTTTTGTATCGCAGTAGTGTTATCCAGAACTTCGTATATACCCATTCTACCCTTGTAGCCGGTCTTATTGCAATTGTCGCAACCGTTTTCGCCAGCACGGTACAGTCTTTTGATACCAGACTCTGTGCTACCAAATTCGGCACCGATAGAATCACCAATATGCTGAGAGGCGGCTTTTTGTTCGAGTTCGTGTATATGCTTCATGACATCTGGTTTGTCTATACCAAAAGCTTCACCGATCTCTTTCATTTCATCGGCATTTGGCTCATAGGGCTGTCGGCATTTGACGCACAATTTTCGCACCAATCGCTGACCAATAATCGCTCTAGCTGTACTGGCAATCAAAAACGGCTCGATACCCATCTCTAGTAGACGAGGCAGTGTAGTTGCTGCGTTGTTGGTGTGAAGCGTGCTAAAGACCAAGTGACCAGTCAGGGCTGCCTGAACAGCCAGGTCAGCAGTTTCAGTGTCACGGATCTCACCAACCATGATAATGTTTGGGTCCTGACGAAGCAGCGCCCTCAGGCCACTTGCAAATGTCATACCGGCTTTTACGTTCACTTGCGTTTGGTTAACCCCAGGTATTTTGTATTCAACTGGATCTTCCACGGTCGAAATATTAACTGCTGAGCTATTCAGGATAGATAGCAAGCTGAGCAAGCTAGTTGATTTACCTGAACCAGTTGGTCCGGTGACTAGGACGACTCCATGCGGTTGCAGAATAGCTTTCTCGATAGCGCCCAATGAATGACCCCAGTAGCCTAGCTGCTGCAATGTCAAAGCATGGTTACCTTCGTCCAAAATACGCATAACGATCTTTTCGCCATCGGCGACTGGCAGGGTAGAAACACGCAGTGCGTAGGTGCGGCCTAGAATTGATATTTTGAATCGACCATCTTGTGGAACGCGTCGTTCGTCGATCTTTAGGTTTGCCAAAATCTTGATACGACTGACTAGTGCTCCAGCTACGCTTCTGGGCAGGCGATTGGCTTCTTGTAAAACGCCATCAATACGGTATCGCACCTGTATGAATTCTTCACGAGGTTCGATATGAATATCACTGGCTGATGCGCGGATAGCGTACTCTAACAACAAATTAACAGTCTGGCTAATAGGTGAATCCTCGGCAATATCACTCGCCGATACGTTCTCTTCTTTATTCGCAGCGTCCTCGTCTTGTTCGGCTATGACATCGCTAAGCTCTTCGGCTACGTCACCACGGTAATTATCCAGCGCTCGTAAAATATTGTCGTGGGTAGTTATGAATATATCTACCTCGCTGCCCAGCTGTTTCTTTAAAAAGTCGACAGCCTGGACATCATCAGGGTCTTCCATGGCAAGTTTCTTTTTGCCATCTACTACATCAAAAACAATTGCGTTGTACTGCTTTGCGATACGCTCGGGTATTAGGCTCAGGGCTTCCTTTGATATCTTTGTTGGGTCAAGCTCGGCGAACTCGAAGCCTGCGTACTTGGCAAATTGTTTGATCAGTTCGCTATCTGTTAGCACCTGCTGTTGCAAAACCACATCTTGCAGAGGGTGGTGGGTTGCTTCCTGCTCTTTTTTCAGCTTTGCCAGCTGATCGTCAGTTATTTTCCCACCACTTTTTAGTATTTCTTCTATTGTCGCGTCTGATATTCGCATGTTATTACCTGATAAATTATAAACGTTAGCGGTACGTTTTACCAGTGTTCTATAATGGTTTATATGAAAGTTACAGTAACATCCGAAAAAGACATGCAAAACCTTGGTTCTAAGTTGGCCAAAGAACTGCCTAGTGGGTCAGTTATAGAGCTCATCGGTGACGTAGGTGCCGGCAAAACGACACTAGTTAAGGGCATCGCAAAAGGCTTGAACATTGTCGATACAATACAAAGCCCTAGTTATACAATTTTTTGCCGCTACGACTCTGGCGACAAAAGCCTGCATCATTATGATTTTTATCGCCTGAACGATCCAGGTCTGGTCAGCTATGACCTAGATGAGTCACTACATACAGATAATACGGTCACGGTTATTGAGTGGAGCGACCATGTCAAAGAGGTTTTGCCCGAAGATCACATAACAGTTAACATACTTACAACTGGCGAAAACAGCAGAGAAGTTGAAATAAAAGGAATCGAAATATGATACTAGCTATCGACACATCCACCCCAGAATGCCGAATGAGTTTGCTCGATGGTGACAAAGCAGTAAATAAAAACTGGCTGGCCGAAAGGCGTTTGGCTTTAGAGCTACTGGAACAGATCGAGACGTTTTTAAACGAGAATAATTTAGCTTTTCAGGACTTAACCGGATTGATTGTTTTTCGTGGTCCAGGTAGTTTCACTGGCTTGAGAATTGGCATCACAGTGCTTAACACATTGGCCGATAGCCTTAGCATCCCAATAGTGGGTGAAGTTGGCGATGATTGGCAGCGAGCAGGTATAGAACGTATAAAAAATGAACAAACCGACAAAATTGTATTGCCTGAATATGGCTCGCCACCACACATCACAAAACCTACAAAATAGCGTCTACACAAATATGTTTTATTGCTATACAATAAAATATGTTAGTAATTTATGAAATAAGTTTCTGTGAATACTTGAGAATGCGAGATACTGTGAGTAAACTGATAACCGATAAAAGTCTGGACCTTCACTTCTAAAGCGACCGATCTTTAGTTTTTCTGCATGCGAGTATTTCCCGAAACAAGAAGGGAAGGTTTGATATGTACATACTAGAAATTGTATTTGCTCTCATCGGAGTCACAGTTGGAGCAGGTGGATACTTTGCCTATAGTCAATCAGCAAACAAAAACGCTACTGCCAAAGCCGAAAAGGAAATCGCTACGGCTAAAAGCAAGGCCAGTGATATCATTTTAAAAGCCAAAGACGAGGCCTTGAAGGTGACGGATGATGCAACCAAGGAAATCAATGCACTTCGCAAAGAACAAAAGAGGTCAGAAGACCGAGCTATCGAACGCGAAAATAATTTGGACAAAAAGCTAGACGACCTAGACAAGCGAAGTGAAAAATTACGCAAGAGCGAGGACGAAGTTGATAGTCTAAAGAACGAAATCCGGGAAATCCGTACCAAGCAGCAAGAAAAATTAGAAAAGATTGCCAAGCTATCTAAAAAAGAAGCCAGCGAACATCTGTTGAAAATGACCGAACGCGATATCAAAGAAGACTTAAAGGGACTAATCGTGAAGTTGCAGCGTGATGCTGAGGCTGATGCCGAAGAACGTGGTCAGGTGGCGATCTTGAGTGCTATGGAGCGCATGGCTAGCGAAGTTACTGCTGAACGAACAGTGACGGCAATCAAGCTAACCGAAGATGACATGAAAGGTCGCATAATCGGTAAAGAAGGTCGCAATATTCAAGCAATACAGCGAGCAACTGGCGTAGATATATTGGTAGACGATACTCCGGGCATGGTTGTGCTATCGAGTTTCGATCCTGTCCGCCGTCAGGTAGCACGTCTAACTCTAGAAATGTTGATGAAAGACGGCCGTGTACACCCAGCCCGTATCGAAGAAGTTGTTGAAAAAGCTAAAAAACAAATCGATAAGGAAGTCGATCGAGCTGGTGAGGATGCTGCACGTGAAGTCGGTGTTGTTGGCATACCAAAAGAGCTACTACGCCTACTGGGCGAGCTAAAATTCCGTACTAGTTACGGCCAAAATGTACTAAAGCATTCGACCGAAATGACGCAAATTGCTGGTATGATCGCCGAGGAAATTGGTGCAGATGTTCGCACAGTTAAGACCGCTACACTGCTACACGATATCGGCAAAGCGGTCTCTCATCGCATAGAAGGCAAGCACCACCACATCGGTGCAGAACTAGCTGAAAAATACGGTTTATCAAAAGAGATCGCTCATGCGATAAAGGCTCACCATGACGACATTGAGGCCACTACGCCAGAAGCTATTGTAGTTCGCATTGTTGACGCTATGAGCGCTGCACGTCCTGGCGCACGTAACATTAGCGCCGAAAACTTTGTAGAGCGTATGAAAGATCTAGAGAACGTTGCTACTGGGTTTGACGGCATCGACAAAGCCTATGCGATTTCTGCTGGACGTGAAGTTCGTGTGATCGTAAAACCAGAAAAAATTGATGATCTTAGTAGCATTAAATTAGCTCGCGACATCGCGACAAAGATCGAGAGTACTATGAATTATCCAGGTACAATCAAGGTCAATGTAATCCGTGAAACTCGTGCCACAGAATTTGCAAAGTAAATAATACCACTTTTGTATGTAAGAAAATTCATAGTGAGTTTTCTGTGTTTGCGATACATTGAAAAAGGCCAAGGGTTAAAACCAAGGCCGTCTATGTGTCCCAAGGGGGGCGGCGAATAGTTAGTAGACACCTTGACCTGACCAGCGCTGAGATGAATCAGTATATCCAGCAATGTGAGATTGGTACAGCGAGAGGTGTCTACTGTAACTACGAACAAACTATTGATGACTAATCACTGGTATATATGTAATATTTCTTACATTTTAGTTTAGTTAAAATAGCATATACTAACTATCAAAGAGTATTAGCTAGGTATGTTTTATATTGATAAAAAGCAACGAAGGTGGCGTGATAATACCAAAGATATTGCGCTCATGCATATTGGTCCAGCACTTATAGTATTTCTAGCATTTTTCGGGCTTACTATCTGGAGCATCATAGAAGCAAACGATAACGTTCGCTCAAGGCGCGATCAGGTACTTTCACAAGATATACAACAAACCAAGACTGATATCAAAGAGAGAATTCGTATATACGAAGATGTTTTGCGTGCGGGCGTAGGTTTGTTCGGTGCATCCGATAATGTGACTCGAAATGAGTGGAAACAGTTTATTAACATCTTTGAACTACCAAAACGCTATCCTGGTATACAGGCCGTAGGGTATATTGAAAAAATCAATAATGAAGATTTACAGAGTCATGTCGAATCAGCCCATTCCGAAGGATTAACAGACTACATTGTTCGTCCTGCTGGATATAGACCTGTTTACTACGTAGTTACCTATATTGACCCCGCGACGAGTGAAAATAACAAAGTGCTTGGCTTTGATCTATATTCAGAAAACCAACGACAAAAGGCAATGGACTTGGCGCGAGATACTGGCAAAGTTACACTTAGCGACAAGTTGAGTATTATCCAGGACGATCCTGTATATAAAAAGCCAGGATTTTTAATGTTCCTCCCGATATATAAAAGAGATACAAGTCCTGAGAATATTGAGCAGAGACGTTCTGAAAACACAGGATATATATATGCTGCCTTTCGCACAAAAGATTTATTGGATAAACTTCAGATTAGCCAAGACCGGCATTTTGGGTTTCAACTATATGACGGTGTAATATCAAGTGCCACACAGTTATATGAAAGTCCTTCTTTTAAAAAAATCAATGCTTCTGACGAAAGAAAACCCAATATTCAACAATTAACAGTAAATAATCAAAAATGGATATTAGTTAGCAAGGTAGATGATTCGGTGGTATCCTCGATCGAACGAAGTCGACCCGTTAATGTTTTGTGGGGAGGAATACTTTTTAGTATCTTTGTTTCGGGTTTTATATACCTTTTACTATTAAATCGTGCTAGGGTATTGGCACACAAAGATCAGCTCGAGATCCAAGAAGCAAAGGACGAACTCTTAGCACTTGCGTCTCATCAGCTTCGTACACCAGCTACGGGCGTAAAGCAGTACGTCGGACTGCTTCGTGAAGGATATGCAGGCAAGCTTAACAAAAAACAAAAAAAATATATCGATAAAGCCTACGCAAGCAACGAACGACAGCTATCTACAATAAACGAAATGCTATTCGTTGCACATGCCGACGCTGGAACGATAAAGCTTACATCAAGAAGATTAAATCTTTCGTCTATAGTTAGAGATATTTGTGACGAACAGTCCATTGACGCAAAGAAAAACAATCAGCAGCTAACAAGTATCTTACCAAAGAAAAGTATATATATTTATGCAGACAGAATATATGTACGTATGGCTATAGAAAATATAGTTAACAATGCACTCAAATACACACCACATGGTGGCAAAATTAACGTCAAACTTTCTAGGAAAAAAGAATTCGTACAACTGGTAGTAGAAGACAATGGTGTTGGTGTTAGTAAAAAGAACTATCCACTACTTTTTCAAAAGTTTTCGCGCATTCCAAACGAACTAACGGGTAAAGTTAGCGGTAGCGGAATTGGCCTGTATTTAGCAAAAAATATAATAGAAGCGCATGGCGGTAAAATAACCTTTAAATCACAAGAGAATGTTGGTTCTAGTTGCATTGTTAAGCTACCAATAAATACAAAGAACAAAATATTGTAATATATATTACATATCATTATCTTTTAAAAAGGTAAAATCAAAATAATATGGGTTCGAGAGCCCATTAATACCGCCAAAGGAGATTTAAATGAGTCAGAAAAAAACCATCCTTGTTGTTGAAGACGAAAAGATGCTGAGTGAAGCCTACCAAGCTATTTTGAATAAAAAAGGTTACAAAGTATATGTCGCACATGACGGGCAAGATGCTCTCGACCAAGTAAAAGAGATAGAACCGGACTTAATATTGCTAGACCTCAGAATGCCAAGAATGGGTGGGATAGAGTTTTTGAAAACATATCAACCTGCTAGCAAACATGCCAAGGTCAAAATAGTGGTATTTAGCAACCTGGATAGTCAAAAAGAAATTGATGAAGCGTACGGCTTGGGTGCACACAAATATATACTCAAAGCCTGGGCATCTCCGAATGAACTAACAAAACTAGTTAAAGAAATGATAGGATAATAAGTTTTAAATCTATTTTTCAAATAAACGTATATTTATATCTTTTAGGCTATCCTCGCCAATTAGTTCTAGTAGCTTTTCGGCGTCAATGATGTATTTTTGGTTAACATAAGTAAGTAAGCCAGTGTTTTTTAACTTACCCATTTCGGTAGCCGCAGTTTCGCGTGTGATGCCGACCAGGCTAGCTAAATTTTGATGCGTTAGTGCAAATGGAATGTGCGTCTTTTTCTGTCGAATGTCACCATAGCGTTGGCATAGAAAGTAAAGAGTATACAAAAGCTTATCGCGTGCCTTTGGTTGTTCAAGTGCGTTTACATGTATCAGTGAGGCAGAGTAGTTAGTCGTAAAGTAATTAAACATTGCTTTCATGCTTTCGGGCTTGGATAACATAAATTCTATCATTTCATCAGGGGGTGCAAGTGCGATTTCGCAATCCGTAACAGCTTCGTAAAAAAAGAGAGCACCTTGGCTTTTGTTAAAAATCCAAGACGATGGAAAAAATTCACCTTCCACATGATACATAACTATTTGTTCGTCACCCTGCGCTGAAATACTAAATACTTTCACGACGCCCTTTGACAGAATATGGGCATAACGAGGCGCTTCGCCCTGGTACAAAATAGTTGAACCACTTTTGTAGCTGCGAGTATTTGATTTTTTAATCAGTGGTTGTAGATGTGTAAGCATTTTAATAACTTTTATCTAAATATGATTTTCAGCCCCACCTCTATTATAGAGCATATATTGCGTCACTATGTGAATTATTTTACATATATGGTGTGAGCATGCTTACAGATCTATAAAAATATTTACTATATGATGATAAATGTTAATAAAAGAGGAGGTAGTATGGAAAAAATGTCACCAGACGTACTCAATACAAAAATCCATAGTTTTATTAAAAAGAAAACCCGAAAATATCCAGAGCTTTATGCAATCGAAAAATGGGTATGGCGTCGAATTGGACGCGTCTCGCACTGGGCAATGTAGTAGATATTAATTAAAAAGGAGTTTTAGTAATGATTGAAGTAATTTTGTGGATCGTTTTTGGTGGGATCGTCGGATGGGTAGCATCTATGATTATGGGCACAGACAGACAGCAAGGTAGTACTGTTAATAGGTATTGTTAAGCTTTTTTCAGGGCAGAACAGGAATAGTGATAACCGCGTATAGTGAACCTACTGCACGTATCTGCGTATATTAAAAAGGCGACCGAATGGTCGTCTTTTTAATGTGGTCGGGGTGAAAGGACTCAAACCTTCGACCTCTCGGTCCCAAACCGAGCGCGCTATCAACTGCGCCACACCCCGTCGTGTGCTTGTACCATCCTACCAGAAAATAGCCGTTTTTCAAAGTGTTATACTAGAGTTATGACAATGACTGATACTCCGTACCCTGCGCCAGATTTTTCGTTAGCTGACGAAGAAGGCAAAAGCCATAGTCTAAAAGATTATGCAGGTAGCTGGTTGGTTCTATATTTTTATCCGAAAGACGACACGCCAGGTTGCACAACTCAAGCATGTAGTTTGCGTGATGCACGCGACGATTTGACGGCTCTAGGCGCACAGGTTGTTGGTGTTTCCAAAGACGATGCCAGTAGCCACGAAAAGTTCAAAGCCAAGCACACGCTGAACTTTACGTTGCTATCTGATCCCGATGCAAAAGTCATCGATGCCTATGGGGCTTGGGGCAAAAAGATGTTTGGCAAAGAGGGGATACTGCGAAAAACATTCATCATCGATCCCAACGGACAAGTCCAAAAAGTGTTCGGCCGAGCGAACCCAATTGGTCATGGTGAAGCCGTAGTGGAGGCCTTGAAAAAGCTACAAAATAACTAGCGAGGACGGCTCTTTGCTATCGAACGAGCATTTTTAACCAAAGTGTCATCGATAGGTTGCAACTCAACTTTGCCGTATTTTTTCTCTATGGTTTTCTCGATTAAAAAGTCTGCTAGTCGCGGATTTTTTGGTAGCAGTGAACCGTGTAAGTACGACCCAACTACATTTTTGTATCGAGCGCCCTCTGTACCATCTTCTCCGTTGTTGCCATCGCCTTTTACGACCGTACCTAAGCTGGCTTGATCTTCGTCTAGGCGGGTTAGTCCGCTGTGATTTTCGTAACCAACGATTTCACCAAAATCATCACTTCTTGCCACTACATTGCCGATAAGTCGTTTTGGTCCACCATAGGTTTCTAGTTTGAATATACCGATACCTTCGATCCTCTCGCCTTTGTGGGTTTGAAAAAAGCGACCAAATAGCTGATACAAACCACAGATCATTAGCATTGGTACGTTTTGGTCTGCTAGTTTTTGTAGCTGCGGACCAATTTTTATTAGGTCATCTTTTATTTTATCTTGCCCGCTATCTTGCCCGCCGCCGCCAACAATCAAATCAACGTCCATTGGAAAATCTGCACCAGGATGATGCTCGAGCAGCTCGACCCTGTAGCCGCGCCACTCTAGACGTCGCTTGAGGGTGAGTGTGTTGCCCCAGTCGCCATAAATATTCATTTCGCTAGGGTAGAGCTGCAGCAAACGAATAGTTTTCATAGTACGCGCTCCAAATCTGCATAATTTTGCAGTTCTTTTCGCAGAGTTAGCATGGCTGTGTAGCTACAAAATATACGCTTTGGTCGGCCAGTTTCGTTTACAAATGTGTCTAGGGCTTTTTTCAGATCAGTATCGACATAGTCATACTTGACTTCGTCGTATTGCAGGCGCAAAGCCATGTCATATGCCCGCACGCCACTCACCATTCGTACGCCAGATTCAGCCAAGCTTTCGAAATCTACATCCCACAGCCACGACATGTCACGACCATCGGCATAATTGTCGTTTATAGCTATCATGGTTGCAATATTTTTCGGTGAAAATGATTTGAGTCCTAGGCGAAAGCCGCTAGGATTTTTGACCAAAACTAGTTCAAGTTCTTGGCCGTGTACGATCATCTTCTCACCCCTACCAAAGGCGGGCTTAACAGACGCTAAAGCATCAATTAACTTCACTTCATCGATATCTTTGCCAACTATCTGCCTCACCAGGCTGAGCGCTGCGGCGGCATTTAGAACATTGTATATACCAGTTATTTTTAGATCCGTTGCGACCGCTTTTTTACCGAGCATAAACGTTGCCTTGCCGCTAGAAAATTCTTTGACTATTACATCAGCTCCTACGCTGATTGTAGATTTTTTAATTTCACCACGCATTTCATCGTCTGAGGGGAAGTGGTGTCTCAGGCCTGGATCTAGGCCAAAGTAATTGATGTCAACGTTCGCAAGATTCTTGCCTATGTTCATGACATGGGGATCCTCGCGATTTAAAACCACACCCTTTTTGGTTGATTTTGCTATGGTCGTTAGCAGTTCGGTTGTTTTATCTATTTCACCAAAGCGATCTAACTGATCGCGCATAACATTTAACAGCAGGCTGTACGAGGGTTTTACTTCGTGTACGAAATGTACGGCGTGAGCCTCGTCTAGTTCCAGTATTGCTATGTCAGCATCTAGATTACCCTTTTTATCGACGGCGTCTAGTAGCGCGGATATCACCCCGCGCTTGAAATTACTGCCGGTAGGATTTGTAAAAACCTTCAGGCCCTGGCTTTTTAACAACTCTGTAACCATTTTTGTTGTAGTAGTTTTGCCGTTTGTACCGCTGATGACCACAACGCCCAGGGGTAACTGAGACAGAGTATGGCCTAGAAAGTCTTTGTCCAGCTTCTCCACTACCAAACCAGGCAAAGCAGAGCCACCACCGCGAAGGCGTGATATGTGTCGAACAGATTTTCCCAGCAGGGTTGTGTGAGATTTTCTCATGTGTGTCTATTATAGCTGATTATCAAAAATGGATACCAAATAAAAAAGAGCCGCGCCCGAGGAGTTAGATGGGGGGTATCTAACTCTCTCGGGCGCCGACTCGTTATCTCGGCATCCAGCCTTTTGACGCGCAGTGGCCTTGGTCTGCTCAGCTCCGTAGGCCGCGCTTTCGAGGAAGTCTGTTTATCGCTACGTAGCGATTGTAAATTTGCTCAGAGATAAATCTTTTACACCAACCCCATCATCTAATGAAGTTCTAATAATTAGCATAAGACCATTTTGCTAAAAAGTCAATTATCCATCAATAATTAACATACTCGCACTCTGATTCCAAAGTGTTACAATAGAGCATATGTTTATTGTGGGCTTACTAACTTGGTGGTATTCGGCAGGCTGGAAGAGTTTTGGAAAAATGCTCTTGCAGAAACTAACCATCAGCGAAGACTTTTTTTCTATCGATATACTGCTGGGTAGTTTATTCGCACCTTTCAAACAAATATCAGCTGAATATGGATCAGGAGGTACGCTGCAAATGAAGATACAGGCTTGGTTCGACAAGCTATTCTCGCGATTTATTGGATCTATCATACGAACATTACTAATACTGGTAGGCACAACCTGGATAATCATACAGGCTGTAGTTGATGTTATTCTACTGTTGATATGGCCGTTAATACCGGTCTTGCCAATAATTGGTCTATTCGTGGCAATTGGGGGCTATCTACCATGACCGCAATAATTACATACAACTACAACTCTCAAAGATCACGCGATGCTCGTTTGTCAAAGATTTTTAGTGGTCCAGTTCGCCTTGCTCTGATCGCAGCGACACTGCTACTGGTAGTTGCTGGTTTTTTGCTTGTCTTTGTTCTGAGATCTAGCAGCGGCTGGTTTGTCGCATCGCTAGCTGCTTTGCCTGCCATTCTGCATGTGTGGTGGAGATTGTATCTGCGCGACCTCCCAACTCAAAAAGCTTTTGCAATTGATGCCCAGCTAGAGGGAAGCGTGCTCGGGCTTTTGCCAGAAAAGCCAACCCCACAAGATATAGGAAAAGCCATATCAAAAGTTAATGGTGGACAGTTCTTTTCTGCGCGTTTTGGTATCGGTCCAACGTTCCTGGGCGAGCTTGCTTCAAACGACCCGGTTTTGACCCCGCAAGTTTGGCAAGCTGCAGTTTCAATAAAAGAGCAGCAGAAATTGGATTATATTTCTAGTGCAGTGTTGGTTGCGGCTTTGGTGCAAACTCACCCCAATATGCAACAAGTTTTAAATCACCTGCATCTAGAGCAGGATGACGTATATGCTGGGGTCACCTGGTACCACCATATTCAAGATTTAATTGCCTTGCAAAATAAGCCAAAACGAACCGGCGGTGTTGGTCGTGATCTAGCCTTTGGTTACGCGAACCTGATCAAAAAGTTTGGCGTGAACATCAGTGAACAGATTGCCCACGGTGGCTTGTTATCGGTAGAGATCGACTCGCATACAAGTGCACTAGACCAGATGATAAAAACATTTAGCTCAAAAGGACGACAAAATATTGCGCTGATCGGTCCCACTGGCGCTGGTAAGACCACGCTAGTCCATGCATTTGCTGAAAAACTTCTAGACGGCGGTAGCGGTATTAGTTCGAACTTAAAGTTTCGCCAAGTCATCATGCTCGATCCTAGCGCTCTCATATCTGCCGCGCCGGGCAGGGGGCAGATAGAAGGTTTAATAAATCAAGTTTTGTACGAAGCCTACAAAGCAAAAAATGTAATCATCTGTCTGGACGATGCGCATCTGTTCTTTGAAGACAGTGTCGGCTCTGTGGATATCAGCAATGTGCTACTGCCAGTACTAGAAGGTGGCGGTTTGCGTATGATACTAACGATGGACGAGCAAAAATATCTGCAGATCTCGCAACGAAAACCAAACTTAGCCAATGCCCTGAACCGTGTAATGGTTGGTGAGGCCAGTAAGGCCGAGACAATAAAAGTCATGCAAGATCAGTTAATCATGACAGAGTTTAGCAGTAAAGTTACCTATACATACCAATCGCTCTCAGAGGCCTATAGGTTGAGCGAACGTTACGTCCATGAACTAGCAATGCCTGGGCGTGCTTTCAAGTTATTAGAGTCTGCCGCAGGTTATTCTGACGGTGGGCTGGTGACTGCACAGTCTGTGCAGAACACGATTGAACAAACAATGAATATCAAAGTCGGCGTAGCAAGCGGACAGGACGAGCGGGACAAACTACTAAACCTAGAAAATAAAATACATGAGCGGATGATCAATCAAACTCGTGCGGTTTCGGTTGTTAGTGACGCCCTGCGTCGTGCGCGTGCTGGTGTGCGAAATGAAAATCGACCAATCGGTACATTCCTATTTCTCGGTCCAACTGGCGTTGGTAAAACCGAGCTATCCAAAGCACTAGCTGATGTGTATTTTGGTGGTGAAGACAAGATTGCGCGTATAGACATGAACGAATATGTAAAAGCCGACGATGTGTCGAGATTAATTGCTGACGGCGCTGACGATCCAAATTCGCTGACCGCACAGGTAATGAAACAACCATTTTCTGTAGTGCTATTGGACGAAATAGAAAAAGCACATCCGAATGTTCTGACGACATTGTTGCAGCTATTAGACGAAGGAATATTACGTGATATCAAAAACCGCGAAGTTAGTTTTCGCGACGCCATAATAATCGCAACGTCCAATGCCGGGGCAGACCGCATACGCCAGCATATTGAGGCGGGCGAACAGCTAGAACAATTCGAAGAGCAATTCACAAACGAGTTAATATCGTCTAACCAATTCAAGCCAGAATTTCTAAACCGTTTTGATGAAATAGTTCTGTTCCGTCCATTAGAAAAAGCAGAGTTACTGCAAGTTGTTGATCTGATATTAAAGGGCGTTAATAAAAATATGGCTCTACAAAAAATCACAGTTACAGTCGATGATGATGCCAAGCAGCTATTGGTTGAACAGGGTTACGATCCTCGACTGGGCGCACGACCTATGCGGCGCGTGGTGCAGCGTAGTGTAGAGAACTTGGTGGCAAAGACAATGCTGGGGGGTAATGTGCAACCAGGCAGTACAATCCAAGTTACGAAAGCCGATATAGAGGCTGCGGGCAATGAGCGAAAGGCGCCGACTAGTAATTTAGTACCACCTAGCTCGTAAAGCTTATGCTCGCATTATCACAGTCAAACTAGTATTATTTTGGTATGCACGAACTAACTCAACCCGAATCAAAAGGCGCACTCTCTGACAACGTAGTTATGGCTCTCATAGCGCCAGACCCTCCTTATACGCCATTTGGAGCTGATGACTCGTTATCAATCAGTGTATACCGACCAATGAAAGCTGAAGGCAGCGCCGACAAGATGATCGCATTTGTCGATGCAGTAGAAGAGTTCATTCAAACAGGAGGTGGCACAGATCCAGCAAATGAGTTCAATGAGATGAAAATCCAACGAGTACTGGCGCTTGTAGGTGACATACCAGAGGAAATACCCGATAGCGAAAGACTTCGCGCAATCAAACACGTACTAGATCTAGATTGGGTCCTTAATCACGCAGGAATATTGGAAGTAAGTAGTTTTATACAAAATTACCTAAGAAAGTATCCTGACCAGGACGAATCACTTAAGGCAGCAATAACAGATTTAATAGATAAAAAGTTGGCAGTATTGTTAGATGACTTGCGCACGCGTGAGCTTGTTTCAGGAATATCCGAAGGGAGCTTCTCGGTAGATACAGCAATGGAGATAGCAACTGCGATACGCGAAACTGCACCGGACGTACTACCTGTCTATGATGGGTTGGTTCAGCTGCTGCTCGTAGCTAAGTCATATACAGCCAAAGATTAGAAAAAAAAGGAGGTAGGATAGCGGGCTTCGCCCTTTTCCACTTCAATCATGCTCGGAGTAAACTCCTGCGCGTGATTTCGCTCCAACGAACCTTACGGTTCGGATTCGCTTCGCGAATCTCCAATTTAAAATACCATCCGCTTGGAATGGTATTTTAAATTGGTGCCCCGGGTAGGATTCGAACCTACGACCTTGAGCTTAGAAGTCTCCTGCTCTATCCAGCTGAGCTACCAGGGCGCGTAGACATATTATAGAGGTTATTTGGCAGCTTTGCCAATTTTTCCTAGGTGAGTGTGGTGAAAGCCCTCGAAATGCTTGAGCCCATAGCCAAATGTCCTATCAACTGCGATGTGAAAGAACCATAGCAGTGCGATGAATAGGAATATATTTTGTGCTAGTAGTATGTAGGCTAGTATCAGTACTATTGGGCCAACTACGCTGTGTACCGCGTTGTATGTAATAGCACCAACTTCTTTGTTAATAGCGTAACCGAGCATGCTGATATCAAATACAAAAAAGAATATAACCAACCAGTACCACTGAAAACCCTGTGCGACGAAAATTGTAGCCGTCACAACTGCTAGTAACAAATATTCAAGTTTCAAAACGTTTTTCATTTTTACCCTTCTATAAATTCAATTTGGTGCGGGCGGAGAGAATCGAACTCTCATCGCTTGCTTGGAAGGCAGGCATATTAGCCATTATACGACGCCCGCGTACGGAATATTATATCACGTCGAGAGGTGTAAAACGCCTGATTTGCTTTTCATCATGCTGCATTATCTCGTCCCAACTATGCAGAGGCCTGGCAAATGTTAGCTTTTCGCCATTTTTGTCTTTGTAGATTACCATCGGCTCTTCTGTAGCTTCGTTGATTACGACATCTATAATTTCATATATGGAGTTCTCGTCCTTGAAGTGCGAGTAGCGAGAGCCAATTGTCACTTTTGCCTTGGCTTTTTC